>JBJKPO010000367.1:0-6311 GCA_046706235.1 Bacillota bacterium
AGCCGGAGCAAGGCGTAATGGTCCATCGGAAAGAGATCCCAGGCCGGAAACGGGATAGTATCGATATTTTCAATCAAAGCCCGGGGGGCGGTCTTTATAAATCTCCCATTATCAAGATAAGCAATTCCGGCGACGGAACCAAGCGGTTGTTTGAATTCCAATTGCCGAAGCAGTTCCAGGATGGTAACCTCGCCCTCCCCGATTACCACCACATCAGCCCCGGTTTTACGCAAAAAATACTCCGGCTCCGGAGCGGCCAAGTGCCCTCCAAGCAAGTAAACCGGCCGGTGTTTGGCCCGGTTGATGGCTTCGGACAACTTTAATACCTTCCGGTATTGATAATAACCGCCGCACGCCCCTACTCCAACTACATCACAGGGATGCTCATTTAAAAACCGGATCAGGTGTTCTTCCGGCCAATGATAAATGTCCTGGTTATAAATCAAAACCTCATGGCCCGCCTTCCGGCAAACGGCCGCCAGGTATGCCGGCCCTTGCGGAAACCAGGAAATGTAAGAGTCATTATCATAAATTATGAAAAGCATCCGCATCAAATAGTCCCCCGGTTTTGATAATCACGGATCAAAGATGAAAAGATCTTCACCCCGTCAAAATGTTTTTGAACATACTCTTGTAATTGTTTGGCCTTGGTTAGCCGTTCGGTTTCATGTTCTAAAAAATAAACGCACTTTTCCCGCAGTTCCGCCCGGCTGCCGTATGTTTCCAATAAACCGCCGAAGGGTCCCAGTACTTGCGGTCCAAATTCCTTTACCAGCAAATCATTGGCTAAAAAGAAGCCCCCGGTGGCGAGACCGTTAATTAAATCCGGCTGCATATATGATTTGTTATTGACCAGAGCGCCCAAATAAATATTTATTTTATTACGTAATACTGCCTGTTGAAAACCCATGATATCCGTAACTGAATTTAAATTGCTCCGGTGAAGCCGTTTGAGTCCCGGGTCTTTATCCCATCCTGAACCGTATAATTCCGTGCCACATTTTGGCAAGTCATTCATGATCCATTTGGCCTGTAACATGGCTAATAATAACTTTTCGAACTCCTTTTTAATCATTGGGGCGATTAACTGTGACTGCTCCCGATCCACCGGCAAATTATGCCGGCGGAAATAATCGGCCAACAACTCTTCATACATCGTAACTTCATGATAACTTAATGTCTCATTACTTTGATTGGTATAAATCGCAAAATAAATCGCCCGAATAGCGGCTGAAATATTAGCCCTAAACACCCCGCGCCCTTTTGAAATAAATAAACCGTAAATAACGATCTCCAAGTTATTCATAAGTTCTTCAAAATCATCCAGATCGGCATAGATCCCGATTTCATTTATCCCAAAATCAACGGTTACTGGAGTATCCATCGGCAGCAGGATGGGTAAAGGGGCCTCGTAAATCTGTTCCTTGGTATATCCTATCCGAAGTAAGCTTTCGCCGCTACTCAAATTGCCGGTCAGCAGAAATCGTTGATTCTTGCACCGAATATTGGGATTGGGCGTTAACTCTTTTTCAAAAAACAGCCAGCTTACAAAGGGCACTGGTAATTGGCCAAATACCGCAAATTCTTCCTGGGTCCCCAATAAATGAATGACCAGATCCGGCCGGAACTCGTCAAGCAATTTGGCATCTCCATAAATGGTCCGTTGGTAAAAAGGCGGCGCTTCAACATCCAGATAACAATCCATTCCACAGGCTTTCAGATACGACTGTAAGGCATTTCCATAGGCGTTCAACACATCATCGATGATACTGCTAATAATCAATACTTTTTGGACCCGTTCCGGCTTGCGATCCCGGTAATAATCCGTCAATCTGGTAAGGCGTTGCCCAAATACCTCATCTTTGCGGCGTTTGATCTCTGAGATAATCTGTTGAAATTCTTCCGGCTGAGTCCCGTACATAAGATTGGGGAAAGGCGTGTTTTCCGCCAAAAATACTTTTTTCAGATCATCGGCCGTCGAAAATATGAGAAAGTAAAGGTTCGTCCAGTCTTTCAGAGCATTAAAATCAAACAACTGGGAAATAAAATACCATTGTTCCAGATCCTGGTCAATCACAAACACAGGAGTGGACGCCATTTTCTTTCGATAGCCCACCGAATCGATCCGGGTAAATATCTCCACCAGGCGTTTAAAGACCTTGGTATTATCGGTGTTAAAGACCGCCACCACATCATTGTCGTCAATGGAAAGATTCACTCCGGCGGCTTGATTGATTCCGGAAAAAATTTGCCCGGAACCGCGGTTATAAAGAAACTCCCCGCTCAAATACCGGCATACTTTATTTTGGATCTGTGAATATTCCGGCAAAATAAGGCCGCAGCGTTCCGCAAAAAACTTCTGGTTGGCCAGGTACTTGGTTTCATATTCAGTGTGAATATCATTGGCGAGCGAATTTTCCAAAGCTTGCAGTATAGCTTTACGATTACCGTATTTTTGACGTAACATCGAGCAGATTTGCCGGGCTTCGGAAATAAGCTCCAGACGGCGCAAACATTCCGCTTGTAAAAATAACGGAGCTTGACTGGCCGGATATTCCTTGCGATATTCCGCAATTAAATTAATCGCCGCTACATAGTCTCCAGCCCGGTAATTGAGTTTACACTTTACTTTCCGGCAATATTTCTTTTTATAATTCAATTGACAGCACTGGCTTAAAGACTCGATGGCTTTCGCATTATTATGGCTTTCACTGTAGAGCCTGAACAACAAAAAGTAGGCCTTACCTAACGAATTATCTTCTTTGACCGCTTGTTCCAGAAAAGCAATCGCCCGCTCCCGCTCTCCCTTTTTGAGTAAAATCAGACTATATAAATAGCGATAAGCGCCCCTGCCGGGGGAGTCCGGATTTCGCAAAACCGATTCAATTTGACGGGTTACCTCCTTTAATTCGGATTCCCGTTTAATCCGGGTTTCCAATTTCGCTAAATTCTGAATGGCGCCTTGGTCCAAAATTGGCTTTTTCTCACCCGGATGATATTGTTGTAAGAATTCATCGATACATTCCACAATAAAATCCAAGTATTTTTTAGTGTTAATAATGATATACAAATAAATCTGGATTCTCTGGTCGTACTCTTCTTTCGTTTTAATTGCCTCATCCGTTAACCGGGCCTTCATCAACGATAACGCCGAAACCTGAATTTCCTTCAACAACGCATGATATTCGGTATAATGCAATACCAGATCATAGTCGGACGCGATTTGCTGTAAAACCGGTTCCAGCTTATTAGGATCAAATTCCCTACTAAAATTGAGTTTACGTAACTGCTGCCCTCGTTCCACCAAGCGGACCAGTTCACTGCCGCCCCGTTCCACCAATGATTTTAGTTTGGAACAATACGCCACCGCATCAATCGGATGGTTCCTAATCTCCTTTAAACCCAGCTCGTATAATGATTCAATCCGCTTGCCGATGCCTTGTTCTTTCAGGCAATACTCCGCAATTACCTCATGCAACTTACGATTTACAGCTCCCTGGATATTCAGTCCGCCCTCGGTCGCATTGATGATGTTAACCTTTCCTTTATCGAATTTAGCGATCATCTTTTCAAATATGATCCGAAAGTTATCCAGCCCCCGGTCGGTCATGATATCCTGGCCGTAAATATCTTTAGAGAGGAACCAATTAAGTTTCACGCTCTCTTTTTCATAATGTTCGACACTTGAAGCGATCTGGCCTTCGGCATAACGTTTATTCCCGGTATAAGCCAAGTCCTGGCCAATTAAAATTACCGGATTACACCCCAGTTTCACTGCCAAATCCACCGACGAATGGGATACTGAAAATCCGCTTCTTATCGAACCGATTTCGGTCCCCCGATTTTTAGTAATCAATAGATCCGGGATGTTTTCCGGTTCAGCTTTAAATAATATTTTTTTGCCGGAAAAGCGGGTGACCACTTCATGGTTGAAACGGAAATTATAAACCAGATAGACATCATCCAGCTCTAAATCGTTATAAACTCTATTGTTAACTTCCGCGGTATCGACCGCGACCAAAAGGTGCGGACTGACGCCATTACGTTTCATGGCCCGGATGCTCGACCCGGCGCAAATAATCAGCGCTTTATCCTTTAAATCTTTTAGTAAATGAATGTTTTTTTCCAGGGACGGCCCGGCGGAAACTACAATCGCCGGGATGTTTGTAAACTTTCCAAAATAATGCCGGATTACCGGGGAATTAAGCGCATTGGGCAATGTTTTAAAGGCATTGGACAGCCAATCTTTGGCTAAGCCATCCAGGGTGACTATGTTTGATTGATTAACCTGGAACCATTCCTTAACTTTGTCTAAATAACCGCCAATTTCCTCCTGAAAAAGCACCTGATAAGGCGGCAACAGTTGCGTCGCCGTATTGCCTCCGGAATATATTATCCAACTGAAAAAACTTATCGTTTCCATGGCTAACTTATTAAAATCAAAACCTGTCAAGAGCATCCACTGATCATTTACACATAACGGCTCCCAGTCAATTACCTGCATACAGGCCTTAATGATCTCGATATTGGGTTCATAGACAATGATCTTTTGATAGGAAGCCGTCTCTAAAAGCGCTTTGAGATGGTAAAGAAAACCGCTCCCGCAAAGTATACAGGAACCGGAAGTTTCGGTTCGATTGTTTTCCGCCCAGCGGCGGGCATCCAACTCCGGATCGTACGGGCTGTTTAAGTACAATTTCCGGCCATTCCGGGTTACGCTCGCTACCGGTAAACCCGTCCGGCTCTGGCTAACCTCGATGATCAGATCCGGATCGGCGGTTTCTTTTAAGAGTTCCTGATACACTTGAGGAAACCTCTTTTTCACCAAATCCATATTTTTATTGAACATGAATCATCACCTTTTATCCAATTCCGCTATTTATTGTAACGCTTTTATATTAATTTGCCGTCATATCCGGCGCCTGAATGCTATTTAGCAATGGAATCAGTTCATATTCGATCTGGTCATGCAGCAACACATAATCTTTATTTTCCAGCGACTCGTTTAAACTGGCTACCATGGCCCGGTATCGCTCCAATTGGCTTTCGGGAACTCGCCCCAGTCTTACAAAGCCTTCCAGAGCTTGATTGACCCAGGCCATTCCCTCAATCAACACCGGTAGTACTCCACTGATCTCCCGGTAATTGCTCGCCGCCAGATCCTCGCAAAAATGCCGGGCCGCCTCCGCCATCCGGCCCAAATAATCATTATAGGTGGTTACAACTTCTGTTAATTGGCCGTTATCCATGGTTTAACCTCCATTATTCCTTAATATATCGCAATTTTCACTTTTACGTTCAGTTTAGTATGAAAATCCGCCTGCACCCTTCTGGGGTAGCTTCTTGGGCTTGCCGGATTTTTATCTTTGCCTCTGAAATGCCGTTTGAAGGACATTTCATCGGGTTAATACTACAGTATTCGGGCATTTTTCCGTAAATCTTTATACTAAAATATCGAAAATCGAAACTTGGTTCCGGCTATGAAAAAAGACCCTCCCGGAGGGAAGGGTCTTTTTATAGTAAAATTTCGCTTAACGGCCCAACAATTGCAGTACTTGTTGCGGCTGTTGGTTGGCCTGAGCCAGCATCACGTTACTGGCTTGAGTCAGGATACTCAACCGGGTGAACTCCATCATCTCCTGGGCCATATCCGCATCACGGATCCGGGACTCGGAGGCGGTGATATTCTCAGTGGCGACGCCCAGGTTGTTATTGGTATGATCCAGACGGTTCTGGACCGCTCCGAGGGTGGCCCGCTGGGAGGAAACCCGGGAGATGGCCGCGTCAATCTTGGTAATCGCCCTGCCGGCGTCACGGACATTGGTGATCTGGATAGCATCCACCCCCAAAGCGTCCGCTTTCATATTCCCAATGGCGGCGTCCATGTTTTGCATTTCATTGGCGCCAATCTGGAAGGTCTGGCTACTATTCACCAGATGAATATACGTAATGGCGGTTACGGCTGCTGCTGCGGATGCAGCCGAGAAATAACCCGCTGCCGAAACGAAACTTTGGGAGGTGCCGGCATTCACGTCAAATTTGAAATCTACATTTTTATGAAGCAATCCCAATATTTGATTGCCGGAAATATTAGTGCTGGCAAGCACCGCCGCGCCGGTAGTGGCGTTGTTTATGATAACCCCATACGTGGAGGCGGTAGCCCCCTTCACTTCGTTAAAGCCAAACGCGTTTAAGATGCCTTGGTCGGCAATGACGTTAATATTACCGTCTTGATCGACTTTGCCGCTGCTTAACACAAAAGTGCCACCAGTAGAGAATGCCTGGGAAAACAAAGCATTTGAGGCAACAAA
>JBJKPO010000368.1:0-8079 GCA_046706235.1 Bacillota bacterium
CCCCAGCGTTGCCCTATCTTGCGCAAGAGTAAAAGCAATATTAGTATGTTAAAAGTATTGTTAGATTATTCCATTTACACGAATCGCGGGACACTCCCACTGTGTCCAAGCCTGATCCCTCAAGTCCGCAAGGACGGACGCCACAAGAGGGAAGTTAACGCAATTGGTATCCCTGCCAGCGACAAGGGTGAATAAGCGGATCTTTGTACCGTCGTCTTGCGCATAACCGTACTTCTTGTCCAAATGGTAGTAGAGTCTGCCGAAGACAATGTCCACGTCTACTTTGAGTCTCTTAGCAATATGCACAATGTCTATTGGGACATAGATCTTGGTATCACGGTTCTTGTCCTCGTCAATATATTGTGTAAACGTGTTATAGTACCACTCGTAGATTTCATTCAGGATCTGCAAATCTGTGGGTAGTCGCTTCATCTTATCCCCTCCGGCTAACAATACTTATCCAGTCCGCCTAAACCGATAAAAACAAATGATTTCTTTTTGTACAAGACTTCCGGTGATAAGAATTGAATCGGCCCCGAAGCCCGGTGGTTACTCCTCGGCATGCATGTATGCATGCCGATTCAGAAGCAAGAGGTCATTCCTCATCCCTCGCCGGGGCAGCCTCTTCCTCCATATCCTCCTTGATTATTGCCTCACCCGTGCCGCTATCTTCTATAGCCTTCAATAACTTTTCCTTAATCTTGCGGATCTTCTCATTCTCCGGTTTATTATCACCCTTTAAATTAACCCCCAGCTTTTCATTGACCAGCAAACCCAATAACAACTCAAAGGCATTGGCGGCGCTGTTCTGGCCGGAGCCGGAACCCATGTTGACCACGGTTTTGGGCACGATGTCGATCCCCGCGGTTTGGACTGCGGCGGTAAATTTGTTCATGATGTCCTGGATCACTTGGTACTGGGAACCACCGTAAGCCCGGACCTGTTCCTCGATGGCGATCGCCTTGCCGATACCGACCCGGGATTCCCGTTCGGCTTCAGCGGCGGCAATCGCCTTGATTTTAGCGGCTTCCTGAAGGGAACGGCGATACTCGGCCTCGCCCTGGTTGCCTTGAACTTGAATGTTGATTTCCGACTCGGTTAGGACCCGTTGCTGGGCAGCCCGTGATCGGGCTTCCGTTAATGTGCGTTCCTGGACAGCGGCTTTTTGTTGCTGTGAATAAGTTTCCACTTGTTCGACGGCGATCTGCCGGTCACGTAACTGAGCCAAGATGACCTCGATCTTGTTATCATTCACCGATGCGGCGGGAGTGCCGATCAAGACCTCCTCTAATTCCAGGTTATAATGGTTGAACTTGTCTTTCATCTCTTGCGAAGAGTTTCTTTGAATTTCGTTCCGTTCCTGGATAAGCTGGATCAGGGTTTTAGTCTGGCCGATGTTTTTGAAATACGCCGAAACCATTGGGTCTAATGTCTGATCCACAAGCATTTTGATATCACCGAAGCGTTGAATGACCAGCGGCGCTTTGCGATAATCAATATGCATGACCACCGACAGCGGCAAGGACGGCTCAAACGCATCCTTAGTGATCAGGCTGACTTCCTTTAGATTTTCATCGTATTTATGAAAACCGCTTTGGTTACTGATCCACTTTAAAATGATATTGGTCGTCGGCACTCTGATCACCTGGCCGGCATAGGTATTGAATGCATATTTGCCCGGCATCAACGGCTGTTGCCAGACGCCCTTGGAACCGCTGTCCACCAATTCGCCGTGTTTATAGTTATCACCAGTCGAATCAACGCCTTTAGGACCGATATAGGAAACGACAACTCCTACAAAACCAACGTTGATGATGGTTTTATCAATCAGTTCCACGGTAGCGAACAAGCGGTTGATGAAATAACTCCCCTCGACTATAACCTGGTACTGGCGCCCCCGGAAACCTCCTGCTTTTAAAAACTTCTCCGGGTCCTGAAAATTATTATGATATGTCTCGGGATTACGGGAATCATCGCCCACGGTCGGAGCGATGATGTCGTCTTTATTCAAAGACGGTCCGTCATGAACCGTAATAATCCCCACCTTGTCATCCGCGCCCTTGATTACAATCGGACTGAATCCGTTCCGTTCCTGTAACACTTCGGCCATTTTAGTAATCGCGCCTTGTTCGGCGTTGTTCCCCATGGGCAGGTAATGGGTCCGGTCCTCGGTAATAATTACGAATTGAGCCAGATTGAAAGCGTAAGTTCCTTCTCTGATAATCCCGCGCTGAGGGCCTCGCTGGCCGCCGTTTTGCAAAAACCCCCGCACATTTTGAAAATTATTGCTTCCCGGAATAATCTTGCCCAATGTCTGGATTGGTTCGAGCGGTTCTCCGTCACGGGCGAACACATAGGCAATCTGCCCTTGCGGTATGGTAACCAACGGACAAATTCGCACTTTATACATCAATGGCGTTAGAAAATGAATACCGCCGCGTAACAAATCCGGCTGGTACCCCGCCTCACCCTTTAATGCAATTATTTGTTCATTTAACGACCCCTTAAATGACCACCATTTCTCCACGATTCCCACTTTGTTGTTAGGAATCACCCGGAAACCGATAAGCCACAGCAAAACGAAAAAACCGATAATTAAAATAACGAGCAAACTGATTGTCAAAGTAATCACTCCTCTTAAAAACAGTTATAAGCTATAAATTCCAAGCCATGAATTAAATTCATAAGCTAATTTGTAGAATTACTTAAACTCGATAAACGACATTAAAATCATTTACAATAAATCTTTCGACTTTATTCCCGTTTATCCTTTATAAAACAGACCATCTTGGAATATTTTTGAAAACCGCAACCACTTTGTCGTGTATTTATCAAATTTTAACCAAACCTATTGTATTGATCGTAATTTATGTTTTAAAATATAACCACTTGTATTATTGTAATGGTTAACTGAAGCGAGGAGGCCTAATCGATTGTCACACATCTATCCAGCCGTTCTTGGTTACCGCTTGCCGCCGGAATGGTCCCGACACTCCCGGACTTTCATGGAATGGCCGGTCAAGGAAGCCCTGTGGCCGGAACCGTTTACTGAAATCGTGCCGGTCTTCGCCGATATCATGAATAAAATCGCCCGTTTTGAACCGGTGACCCTGATTGTAAAGCCAGAACTCATTAACCAGGCCTCTTTGGCTTGCGGACCTAATATTGAACTACTGTCAATGAATCACAACGACTCCTGGATGCGGGACAACGGTCCGACCTTTATCACCGGCCCAAACGGAAAAATTGCCGGGATCAACTGGATCTTTAACGGCTGGGGCGGCAAATTTCGGGCGGATGATGATAACCAGGTAGCTCCGCAATTACTGGCTCATTTCAATATTCCCTGTTTCGACGCCCCCATCATCATGGAAGGCGGCTCATTCCATGTCGATGGCGCCGGGACCTTAATCACCACCGAGGAATGCCTGTTAAACCCCAACCGTAATCCCGGTTTAAACCGGACTAAGATTGAAAATTATTTGCAACGTTACCTTAATGTCTCCAAGATCATCTGGTTAAAGAGAGGTTGGACGGAGGACGATACCGATGGCCATGTTGATAATCTAGCCTGTTTCGCGAGTCCCGGAGTGATTATCGCCCAAGTATGCTCCGATCCCGCGGATCCGAACTATGAAATATCCCGGGAAAACATCCGGATCCTGGAGGAGGCGACCGATGCCCAAGGCCGTCCCTTGACAATCGTCAAAATCGAACAACCCCCGGCTGATTCTTACGAAGGAATTCGCTTGACTTTAAGTTATTTAAATTTTTACCCGGTGAATGGCGGCCTTATATTACCAGCCTTCGGCGGTAAGGCAAGTTCCACCGACCGGGACGCGGAAAGTATTTTACGGCAAATATTCCCAAAGCGCCGTATCGTTACGATTAACGGCTCCATTATCGCGCGCGGCGGCGGCAACGTTCACTGCTTAACGCAACAAATGCCCGCTTATTAAAAGGCAGTCAAAAGTCGAATGTCGAAAGTTAAAAATCAAAAGCTGGCTTTAAAAAATATTTGACCTTTAACATAGAACTTTGACTTTGCTTAAGACATTAGGCCTTTGACATTGGACATTAGACCGAATTGTTTTTTACTCTTTACACTTCACACTTTAAATTTACTCCGAAGGAGGAAATTGTTATGCATCAGGTTACCGTTGCGGCGATTCAAATGAGTTGCGTCACTGATACTTCCGTTAATATTGCCAAGGCGGAACGGATGGTCCGGGAAGCGGCCGCAAGCGGCGCTCAAATCATTTTACTTCCTGAACTCTTTACAACGTTGTATTTTTGCCAGGAGCAAACTTCCCGGCACTTTCAACATGCGGCCCCCGCGGAGCAAAACCGGACGGTATCCCATTTTCAAACAGTTGCCCGGGAACTCGAGGTAGTTCTTCCCATCAGTTTTTTTGAACAAGCCTCTACCCGGTATTTTAATTCGGCGGCCATCATTGACGCCGATGGCCGGATACTGGGAGTGTACCGAAAAACTCATATTCCGGACGGTCCGGGTTATCAAGAAAAATATTATTTTCAACCGGGCGATACCGGTTTCAAAGTCTGGCAAACCCGATATGCGGCAATCGGAGTTGGCGTCTGCTGGGACCAGTGGTTCCCGGAAGCCGCCCGGTGCATGGCGTTAGGTGGAGCCGAGTTGTTGATGTATCCGACTGCCATTGGCTCCGAACCGGACCACTCCGAAATTGATTCCCAAAACCACTGGCAATTATGCATGCAAGGCCATGCGGCGGCCAACATCATGCCGGTGATTGCCGCCAATCGCGTGGGAACCGAAACAATTTCCAACTCCAAAATCGCCTTCTACGGTTCCTCCTTTATCACTACCGAAACGGGCCAAAAAATAACCGAAGCGGATCGCGCTTCGGAAACCATTATTTCGGCGGTGTTTGATTTGGAAAAAATTAAATGCTACCGGAAATACTGGGGTGTATTCCAGGATCGCAGGCCCGATATGTATGCTTCAATTACCGGTAAGATTAAGTGCTAATATTCACCGAACTTAAAAAATAAATTCACCGATATTCCACTCAAATCACTATTGGTCAAACTACCGGCGCTTACACCGCTGACCATTCGATAACTAACGCCCAAACCGGCCCGGAACTGTTCGGTAATATTAATGGTTGCGGTTGCGCCCGGTTCGGCTACCAAACAATATGACCCTTTATTACTTACATTAAAGTTTAAATTATTGGGTACATATTTAACATATCCCGGACCGATTAAGACATTTGCGGTAAAATGCAGCAGTTTACTGGGTTTAAAAATGTATTCATATACAAATCCGTAATATGCAAAAAAGACATACAGCGTCTCTAACCCGGATTGATCCGGAGTTTCAATTTGACTGGCCAGAATATAACCCCCGCTGCCGAAAAAATTAGTCCGGTTGATAATTTTCCCGCCATAACCGCCGATGAAAATAGCGTTGTTGCCAAGTACCTGAGAAAACTTGAGATCCGGTCCACTAATTCTACTACTTTCAAGATTTCCGCTAAATAATGTCTCATCGGCCGCCATTACCGGAATGGTAAATAACAGCAATAATAACGTAATGCAAATTATTTTAATTACCCGCAACTCAATCCCCCCAAAAAAGTTTCATTTTTTAAATACCTTTTTAAAGGCGTTCAAAGCATATTCCAATTGTTCCCTGGTATGAGTCGCCGTATAACTGGTCCTGAGCAAAGCCATTCCCGGGGGGGTTGCCGGTGAAATAACCGGGTTTACGGAATACCCCTTCTTCCAATAACTGCTTTTTCTTAACGAAAGTCTCATAATCGTCGTAAGTCATTACCGGAATAATTGGGGTTTCCGAGTTTCCAATCTCCAAACCCAATTCTCGGAATCCTTCCCGCATAAAATCGCCGTTCTCTTTTAACCGGACCACCCGTTCCGGTTCCGCCTCCAAAATATTGATCGCCTCCAGGGCCGCCGCCGCATTGGCGGGAGGTATCGAAGCACTGAAAATAAAGGGCCGGGATATATGTTTCAAATAATTGATGACTTCCTCCCGGGCCGCGATGCAACCACCGAGGCTGGCCAATGACTTGCTGAAAGTGCACATGATAATATCCACTTCATCTTCCAAGCCGAAATGTTCGCAAGTTCCCCGGCCATGTTTTCCCATAACGCCAAGTCCGTGGGCTTCATCAACCATCAGCCGGGCACCGTATTTCTTGGCGTTCTTCACTAACTCCGGTAGATTGCAAAGGTCGCCTCCCATGCTGAATACACCGTCAACTACAATTAACTTCCCGGCCGAATCGGGAATGGACTCCATGACCCGCTGTAAATCTTCCATATCATTATGTTTAAACTTAACGAGCTTGGCAAAGCTCAAACGGCAGCCATCAACAATACTGGCATGGTTTTCGCTGTCGCCGATTATATAATCGTGTCTTCCGGGGAGTGTCGCCAGGATCCCCAGGTTGGTTTGAAACCCGGTACTAAAGGTGAGCACCGACTCCCGCTTTAAAAATTTGGCCAGACGTTCTTCCAATTCCACATGAAGGCTTAATGTTCCGTTTAAAAACCGGGAACCCGTGCAACCGGATCCAAACTCCTCCACGGCTTTCATTGCCGCCTCGATGACCCTCGGGTCCGAAGTCAATCCCAGATAATTATTAGAGCCGATCATAATGACCCTTTTACCGTTAATGATAACTTCGGTGCCTTGTTTGGATTGTATCTCATGAAAATACGGGTAGATCCCCGCCGCTTTTGCTTCCTGAGGGGCGGTATAGTTAAAACACTTTTCAAAAATGTCCATTGAGTACTTTTCTCCTCCTTAGAATATCAATTGTATCAAATCCGTTACAAAAAGAAAATATCTTTGCGGCTTGTATACAATTGAAATTACGAACGCCAGAAATATTGTATCACAAAATCAAGGTAGATTAATAGAATATTTTTTGGGAATATTATAAATTCCTTATATCCATTTATTGCGCGTTCAAATTAATTACGATATAATATGGCATAGCTTTGATAATATGTCAAAATCGTATATAATTATTTATTCATCGGGAGGTATTCACTTGAAATCATGCAATGATCGCGTCGTTCTGATTACGGGCGCTTCCTCGGGAATCGGTAAAGCATTGGCCGGTTATTTATCTCAAAAAGGATACAAAGTTTATGGAACATCCCGCCGGCAAATCGCCGCTAGCCGGACCGAGACAAAAAGCAGCAACGAATCCGGTTTCTTAAAAATGATCCAACTTGATGTATGCTCGGAAGAATCGGTTAAAAAAGCCGTAAAACAGGTCTTGGAAACGGAAGGTAAAATTGATGTTTTAATCAATAACGCCGGGAGCGGCATCGCCGGGGCGGTGGAGGATACTACCGCCGCCGAGGCTTTATCCCAATTAGACGTCAATTTCCTCGGAGTACTCCGAATGTGCCGGGAAGTGCTTCCCGGTATGCGCCGCCGGGGAGACGGCTTGATTGTCAATATCGGTTCCGTGGCCGGTATCTTCGCGATTCCGTTCCAATCGATGTACAGCGCCAGTAAATTTGCCCTGGAAGCGATGACCGAATCTCTGCGCATGGAAACCAAGCCTTTGGGAATCCGGGTGGTTTTGGTGGAACCCGGCGATACCAAAACCGGATTTACCGAAAAGCGTCAATATGTGGCCGCGGCCAAAGATTCGGTTTACTGGGAAAGGTGTTCGAAGTCGGTAATCAATATGGCTAAATCGGAACAAAAGGCACCAGAACCCAAAACGATCCTCAAAGTGGTCGAGCGGCTTATCAATAGAAAAAATCCTCCGGTCCGGGTTGTGGTCGGCCTTGAATATAAACTGATGGTATTTGCCAAGCGGCTTGCGCCGGCAAGGCTGATCGAATATATCATGCCCAAGATGTACTAGATAGATAAGAATAAAAACCGGTTAACGCCGGTTTATTTTATAATAAATCGTAAACTTTCCTTGTTTCAGTCAGCATTCGATCGACCGTAAATTCCTTTTCATATGTTTCGCGGGCTTTCTTTCCTATTTCTGCCGATAACTCAGGGTCTTTTAACAAAAGTTCCATGGCCCGGGTTAATTC
>JBJKPO010000369.1:0-6262 GCA_046706235.1 Bacillota bacterium
GGCTATTGTCCGTGAAATATACGGCGGGACCGGGGTTGATTTTACTCCGGCGGCTCTAAAGGAAATTGCCAAGCTGGAAGCGGACGGATATGGCAATTTACCGGTATGTATGGCTAAAACCCAATACTCCCTGTCCGATGATCCCAAAAAACTGGCCCGGCCCGAGGAATTTAGGATTACGGTACGACACGTTAAAGTCTCGGCGGGAGCGGGTTTCATTGTAGCGATTACCGGTGAAATCATGATCATGCCGGGATTGCCGAAAAATCCGGCCGCTGAAAAGATCGATGTTGACCATGCCGGCAGGATTTCAGGTTTATTTTAACATCATTTTGAGCACTATATAAATGATCTTATCAAATAACGGAAATACTGAGAAAAAGGTGAAAAAGCCTTATGCAATACCTGGGACTCCGGATTGCTTTAATCTTTGCTTTTTATACTTTTCTTTACGGCCAGGAATCTTGGAAAGAAAAGAATTATACCGGTTTTTTCGCTTTAACCGCCTTGGCAATCGTAGTTATCACTTTACCGATGTATGTCCTGTTTTTTCGATAGAGTATATCTCTAATATTAATAACTTTACCGCTATCTTCTTAATTGCGGGGGCTGGAACTGAACTCCGACCCGGCGAATGGCAACTTTCACGTTAACTTGAATGTCAGCCTCCGGAAAACGATCCGGCCAGCGATATTTTTCCCAGGCAGACGAGGTTAAAAACGTCTGCCTGACTGTTTTTCCAAATCCGAATACATCAGAACCATATTTGTTTTGGGCTTTTTGAATCACTTTAGTTATCCTCCCCTTCAATTTCCGAGCGATCCATTTTCCCAAGATAACTTCTTTTGAAGGTATTGTATAATTTTCTCCGCTTTGAAGGCTTAAGATATCTGCTTCCAAACGGAATTTAGCCTTAATATGATCACCCCCGCGGTGATTGTATTTTATTTTGGGAAATGTGGTTGCTAAAAGGCGGTATGCAATATACCCTTTTTGTAACGGATCAGGGAGTGAGAGCAACGCTTCCCGGAATTCCCCGGTTAATAATTGTAAGATCTGACTTTCATAAATATCAAAAGTTCCCATCATTTTATCCCGTTTAAAGACGGCGGTCCCGATAACCCGGATGCTTCCTTCAGCACCGGCCGGTTTTTGATCTTGTTTTGAACTCCCATTCTTGAGATTCTCCTTTTTAGAATCTTTGTCTTTTTGTTTTTGACCGGATCTTCCCGGCTCCGGCGGTTGATATTTAGCCAATATCGGCGCATAATTTTCCTGGACAAGGGCCTCGAAGTTACTCATAAAATTATTCAAATTAACTATGGGAAACATCCCGTTACGGTAAGAGAGTTTACTTAAATCAGCAAAATATTGGGCCGGATTTTTTTCCAGTTTCGGCTGAATCTGCATAATTTCCGCCGCTGTTCTCTTGCATATAAATATCAGCACCGTGCGCCGCATTTCCCTGAACCGGACCAAAGTATCAATCCATTGCCGGACTCCTTGTCTAGCCAGATCTTCCCCTATAAACAAGACAGAATTTTGAATCAGGGTAATCTCCCGGTTAATTGTAGTATTTATCAAATTAAATCCTTCGTAAATAGTCGGTGCATTTATTGAAATCGTAAAAACTCCCGATTCTTTTCCTTCTCCTCCGCCACTGCCGCCACTGGACGCGCCGGCGCTGATTTTCGGCGGGATGGCGATCATAGTGGTCACCGTAATTCCTTTCCCATCCGGACCTAGATCCAAACCCAATGCCTGGACCAACCCGAGACTTTCCAGTTCCCGGCGGTCCCAACAACCTCCGGCGCCGATAGACAATAACAAAATAATCAAACAGCATTTAACCAGCATTTTTTTCATTAGTCCGTTTGCGCCCCTTTACGGAAAATCGAAACCAGCCAAAGTAATAAAGGAATTCCGAAAGCAACGATCCCATAAAAATTACTAAGTACGAAATCATTAAGCATAACGGTATCGGTCATGGAAGCCGGAATAATACTGATTGCAAAGACAATTACCGCGATGGGAAAAATTAACGGCCGGTATTCCTTGATGTTGAAAATTTTCGAGAAACTGATAATCGTACCGTAAAATAATCCCGCCAGTTGTATTCCGCTCGTAAAAAACCATAAAAAAACGAAACCGGCTTCCACCCGTTGAATGAACTCTCCAAAATTGATCAACCGGGCTAACTGAAAAATAGGAAAAATTATTTTTTCGGCGGCTGTAAAATTAAAAATCATAATAACAGTTATTGTAACTACCAAATTAATTATGATGGCGATAATGACGCTAAGTATTCCAACCTTGAAGACTTGATTGCGTTCCCGAATTAACGGAGCAATCAGACCTAATAATAAAATTTCCCCAAAAATAGCGATGTGAGCAATTGAGCTTTTTAGAATCGGCCCGGGGCCCGTACCAAGGATGGGAAAAAGGTTTTGGTAGTTGCCTTGCGGCAGGCAAAACAATAAAATCGTTAACAGTGCTATCAGCAAATAAGGACCGAAAAACCAAGCCACCCGTGTCAAGGCTTCAATACCTAAAAAGGAGGCATACATTAATAATACCAGGAAAAAGAAAATAATTACACTGATTGGGGTCCGGGGTAAAATGGACAGAATAAAGCTCTCGGCGAATTTACGAAGCAATAGCGCGGTCAGCAGTAAAAAAAAGATAAAGATGGCTGTTCCCAAAAACATGCCAACCCATTTACCGGTTAATCGTTGAGTAATTCCAATAATATCTTGAGATGGATACTTATGGATTAATGCATTTAAAAAATAAAACCCGATTAAGCTGAAAATACCGGCAAACAGGTTAATCATCCAGCCGCCGGCCCCCCCTAAAAGCGCCATGTCCCGAGGAAACGATAGAAATACCTTGGCCGACATCATAATGGTCAATAAAGTTAACGCCTCTAAATATCCGATATGGACGTAATTATTTTTCATGGTTTGACGAATCGGCTCCTTCCTGACCGGCTTCTTCGGAAGCCGCCTTGGGGTGATCCCAAGACCGGACAATCTTGTTTTGACGAATCCAGTCCAATGGACGAAGATAAATTGGACGGTATTGTTGATCGTATATTTCAGGACGGATTACCCGGTCTTTGTTTTTGGAACGGTAAGGAGAAATGGGTGATAAAAACGGAACTCCAAAACTCGTTAGAGTGGCAATATGTAAAGCCATAACAAAAATCCCAAAGGCGATGCCGAAGAAACCCAAAAAACCGCCTAAAATCGTAAAGCCAAAGCGCATCAAGCGGATAGTAAATGATGCATTATTATTAGGTACAACGAAAGATCCCAAAGCAGTAATCGCCACCACGATAATTAAAATGGGACTGACAATGGAAGCGGCAACCGCAGCTTGTCCGAGAATCAAAGCGCCGACAATTCCAATGGTCGGCCCAATTACGCTAGGAATCCGGACCCCCGCCTCCCGGATCAATTCAAAGGAGAATTCCATAAACAGAATTTCCACCAGCGAAGGAAAAGGCACTGATTCACGGGAAGCGGTAATCGCCAGCAATAAATCGGTGGGGATCATTTCCTGGTGGAAATTTACAATGGCAATATAAACCGCCGGCAGCAATAAAGCGATAAAAATGGAACTGGCCCGGATAAACCTTAAAAAATTACCGAAGGGCCAACGTAAGTAATAATCCTCGGCGGCATGCAAAAAAATTGTAAAAGTAGCCGGAATTGCAAGGGAATAAGGACTATTAGCCATTACTACTCCTACATTTCCTTCACGGATATAAGCCGCTAGCCGATCCGGGCGTTCGGTGGAGAGCATTTGCGGGACTAAAGCCCGGGGGTGGTCCTCGATAAGCTCCTCTAAAGCTCCTGTCTCCGAGATATAATCGGTTGTGCCGGCAATACTTTGAATCCGGTATTTTACTTCGGCGACTAACTTCGGATTGGCGATATCTTTAATATACATCACGCCGACTATAGTATTACTGCGCTTACCAACCCGGAAGATTTCGGTTATTAACTTGGGATCTTTCAAATATCTTCGAACACTGGCGGTATTGGCCCTGAATGTTTCGGTGAATCCTTCCTGAGGCCCACGAACTACATGTTCGGCATTGGGTTTTTCAATTGACCGGTGTTCCCACCCCTTGGTCTCTACAATCAACGCCTCATCGCTACCGTCGACCAACAGGACCGACGAACCGTCAAGAACTCCGTTTACCGTTTCTTTCAGCTTATTGCTCCGGTTAATTTGATGCCCGGGGAGTAATTTTTCATAAACCGCGGCAATTGAATCATGATCGGAGATCGATCCGGCGTCAAGAATCATTAATGGTTGTAGAATGGCAAAATTTTGGGTATTACGATCGGTAAGACCATCTATATATATAATTAAAGCGGATTTGTGAAGCGCCGGGATCCGGAATTCCCGAATGATAATATCTTTATTGACGGGAAGAACAAATATTTCCTCCAGCCGGGTCCGGTTTTTCACTAACGATTTACTTAAGTAATCATCCGGTTTCTTGGGAATTGGGGGCCGGTCCCAAGACTGATCACCCAATGAAAATTGTTGGCTGGTTTGATTAGATCTAAACAGTCTTTTAATTAAATCCCAAAATTTCATTAATGGCCCTCCGTATGGCATTCGATACTATTTTTAACCAACCGGTTTGGTTTCATACCATATAATATTAAGGAACAATGGACTTTACCCCGGCAGTCTATTCCAAATCAATCAAACTCTGGATATGGTAGAATATATTGTTGATAAGGAATTCGGATTTGGAAAAGGATAATTACTTTTTTTCGCGAATTATGTTTTAGTAATTTTGGTAAATATAGAGGAGATATTATAATGAAAAAAATGGTATTTAGTATACTGTGCGGACTCATACTCCTTTTCCCCGCCGTATCGACTCAAGCCGCTGAACCAACCAAAAACCAAATCACTGCTCTATTCGGGCGCGATCTGTCCAGCTTCACGGGAAACTATATTTTATCGAAACAGTTCGATTTGGCCGGAGAATATAAAGATAATGCTTTAAAGGCAGGGATAGCTTATCATTGGTCCGATGCCTTTAAGATAACCGCCGGAGTAAGATATGAACCGAATCAACAAGCAACCGTAGCCTTCGAACGGTTTGATTTCATGTTGCCGTTTGGCGATAATTTAAAATTCGACGGATATTATGTTAATAACTACGATGGATTTGATTGGTCCCAATACGAAACCGCATTTCGAATTGAAGTTTTTGACAAACAATATATTCGCGCCGGTGTCAGAGGGGATTTCGGTGATGGCGCGCCCCGGTATAGTTATAACCCGGATCTTGAACCTTTCTTCTTTCTTAAAGGTAATTTTTATTGGAAAACCGGTAAATTTGATTTTGCACTACAACCCTATCTATTAATTCGAGGGGTTTGGTTTGACGATTATACGGTTAAATATTATTTTAATCAAAACATTGCCCTGGCACTAAATTACCGTACTGATTTCAATCAAATGTCATATCTATTGGGAGGTATCCAATGGAGATTTTAAATATGGTTAAATCATCCTAAAGATAGGAGATTTGGATGAATCGCCTTAATGTTTCACCATTGGTTCAATTGTTGTTATTACTATTCATCCTTATTTTAGCGGGAGGATTAGTTTATTTACGCATCGAAAATTACCGCCTTTCCCGAAATACCGTTATACTCGCCGGGGAGCAAACAGTCGTATTCTTTATCGAGTCGAATGAAACCGATTTTAAGTTAAAACCGGTTTTAACCGGCATTAGACCCGGAGGAGACAAGCACATCAACGCGCTCCATTTTTTATTTGAAGGACCGCCGGTGATTCGTGGAGTTAAATTGGTCCGGGTATTTCCGAAAGACACTAAAATTTTAAGTTTTAGCTTAAAAAACGGCTTGGCCACGGTTAATCTAAACGATCAAGCCTGTAATTTAAACGTGGGTTCTTCATTGGAAGCCTTGGCGATCGCTTCAATCGTAAATACCCTGACCAAGTTTCCCGATATTTACCGGGTAAAAATATTGATTGAAGGCAAAGAAGTCGAATCCCTGGCGGGCCATGTCGATCTCGCCACGGAATTGCATTATAGCGATCTGGCGGTTGATCCGGTGCCAGTAGAAATGAAGTGATAGCCTAAAATCGAACTCATCCCCCCGCCTCCTTCTCTTTGCGAAATCTATTCATTACCCACATCTGGGAAAGGAGATGGAATTGATCGAAAATATTCTACAAATCGAAGGCCTTCATTTAGTTT
>JBJKPO010000370.1:0-1705 GCA_046706235.1 Bacillota bacterium
GGAGTAATTAGCGTACAAGTAGAGTTCAATACGGTAGTTGAGAGCATCTTTAACCTGCTTATCGAACAAATGAGGATGGTAATTAGCGGTTACGATGCTGAAATCTTGCAAGCCGGGATTGGATTGGAACAAAGTAAATTCAATCATTTAAACGGCGTTAATTATAAATTTATGAATTTCGGCAAGCAAAGCATTTTACCCGGTGAAAAGGTGGTCCGGATTATTTATCAACCTCAAATCAAGGATCGAGTTTTAAATTTATTTTGGAAGTATATTACCCCTGCTCATATTGTGATCCTCACCGATAAAGAATTGATTGTCATTTCAGAGGATGGCCGGAACAAAGGGAGTTATACCTACGGTGGAATTTGGAATTATATCCCCTTGAAACAAATCAACGGTCTCTCCACAATCATAAATGAAAAGGATGGTTTTACCGAGGTCGCAATCCATTTATTAAACCGGGAACGATTGTTGCTTAAGTATTCCGTAAACCAGCAATCTGTATTAGGTTCGTTAAAATCGGATCTAAACGGACCTCTTCGCGCGGTGAATCTTTGATTTTTCACGTATTAATTTTTACCAATTAAACTTCACTTTCATTTTTTGAAAGATCGATTCGGGAGTATAACCGAATACCTTGGCCAATTGTCCGGCTGGGGCGCTTTGGCCGAACCGTTCCAAGGAAATAATCAGGCTTTTTTCCGGTTGGGACACCAACCGGTGCCATCCTACCCCTATCCCGGCCTCAATAATTACCAGAGGAATGTTAGTACCGATGATTCGGGCACGGTATTCGGAATCCTGCTCAAAAAAAAGTTCCCGGCAAGGCATTGATACGACCCTGGCTTTTTTATCTTCCTTGGCGATAAGATTAGCGGTTTCAAGCGCTAAAACAAGTTCGCTGCCGGATGCGATAAGCGTAATATCCGGATCCCCGGTTTCCGGTTCTTGAATAATATATCCGCCATGTTCGAAACCTGATAATAAGGTCCCGCTTAACACCGGCAGTTTTTGCCGGGTTAATATCAAAGCGCTCGGCTTGCAGGACCGTAGGGCAAATAACCAGGCCCGGGCCGTTTCGTTAGCGTCCGCCGGCCGTAATACCCACAGATCGGGTATTAGGCGTAAGGCCTCAATATGTTCAACGGGTTGATGGGTCGGACCGTCTTCCCCAACCCAGAATGAATCATGGGTAAACACCAGGATCACCGGTTGTTTCATTAATGCCGCCAGTCGAATCGGCGGTCGCATATAATCCGAAAATATTAAAAAAGTGGATCCAAAGACCCGGAAACCGCCGTGAAGCGAAATACCATTTAAAATCGCCCCCATGGCGTGTTCGCGAACCCCAAAATGCAGGTTTCTACCGTCGAAACTCCCGGTGGTGATATCTCGGGCTTCTTTAATAAAAGTTTTGGTGGAAGGCGCAAGATCGGCTGACCCGCCTACCAATTCGGACAATTGGGCCGCTAAGCTGTTTAAGACGGCACCGCCGGCATCCCGGGTGGCAGTATCCATACCGGCTTGAAACCGGGGTAAAGCCTCTTCCAGCCCCTCGGGAAGCTTTCCATGAATAGCACGCTCCCATTCCTGGCGTAAATCCGGAAATTGTTCCGACCAGGATTGAAATTTGGCTAGCCATTCTTGATGCATATTTTGCCATTCGGAGCGTTTTCGGGCAAAAAATTCGGTAACTTCATCC
>JBJKPO010000371.1:0-3816 GCA_046706235.1 Bacillota bacterium
GTCCGGCGGCGCGCTCTTCTTTTTTAATCCGGCCAAGGTCGGAGCTCGTTCCTATGTTTGGTCCCGCCGTGTTATTCAAAAAATAGGGAAACATGTCTTTGCTTTATAGAGTATTCATTCTTAGGTGATAAAAAAATATGTGTGAACGCATTGCTAAAAAAGATTTGCATATCCGAATCGATCCCGAAGTCTATGAAAAACTCCGCCAAATTATTTTTTACGAACAACGGACCTATTCCGAAGTGGTAAACCGGTTGTTGATTAAATATATTGAGGAAAAAGCCGACAATGAACCGGATTTGGTAATTCCCAAAATACTATAAGCCGGGCGATCCGACGCCCGCCCGGCTGACATTAATTATTAAACCTTTTTAGACGCCCTTCTTTATAGATAAAAACAATAAATTTATGCCGGCTTCGGAGCATCCACCGGACATACATTGGCACAGGCTCCGCAGTCAATACATTTTTCGGGGTCAATAACGTATTTACCCGAATCTTCACTAATGGCATCCACCGGACATTCCGGCTGACAAGCGCCGCAACTAATACATTCTTCATTTATGCTATAACTCATGAAAACACCTCCTGATAATTCCAATATTATGTTTACTCTTTTATCACAAATACCAACAATCATTAATAATACGACATTAAACCTAAATATCCTTTTTCGCAATAATTTTTTAGCCGGTTATTTTATTCCCTCTTTGTTAAAGTGGCCTTCGTTATTAAAAACTCTTGCATTTTCTAAATCGATTGGGTATAATATATTTTACCCGGTTACTACTTAAAGCGGGTGTGGCTCAGTGGTAGAGCATCGGCTTCCCAAGCCGAGGATCGCGGGTTCGAATCCCGTCGCCCGCTCCAATATTAAATTTGTAAATATGAGCTGGCGTAGCTCAATGGTAGAGCAGCGGTATCGTAAACCGCAGGTTGCGGGTTCAATTCCCATCGCCAGCTCCAGTATTAAAATTAATTATTTAATTTTACCACTAGATTTAAAAACCGGTATCTCCCGGCTTTTTATTTTTCCAGATCCATTTTATGCTCTGATTATTTCTTAAAGTTACCGCTAATTACCGAAAATAAGGTAAGGAGACGGCCTGGAGGGAAAGATGAAATATCTTAATTACATCATCTTTAATCCGAAATGTTCCGAATATCCAAAACCCCAAATTTCTCAACCGGAATTAGCCATCCAATTGGATAATTATAGTAACCTATTGGACGATAACCGGGTTGAAGAGGCGTTAACCGGTTTTTTGGACCTTTTTGAAAAGGTGGCCGGTCTCAAAGACATTAAAATATTAGCCTATTTAAAATACCATCTTGGAATATGTTATAAAAAACTGGCGTTGTTTAAAGACAACGCTTCCAATATGATTAAAGCCATGCAAGCTTTTGAAGAGGCATTGCAAATCATTCACGCCAAGCACGATCTGCAAGAATATGCCATCGCTTATAACGATCTCGGATTTATCTATTATTCAATGGCCGAATATAAAGACAAACGGGATTATTTAACAAAAGCCAGAACAACCCTGGAAAACGCTTATATTTTTTTGGAACAATGGAAAAAAACCTATAATCCCAAACGGAACCCGGTGGATTATGCTAAAGTAATGTACCATATTGCCAATAACTATAATGCCCTGGCTCAGTTCAAAGAACGCGACAAGTATTTTTCATTGGCAATTGATGCTTACGAACAATCGGTTTTATCGATACCGCGGGAACAATTTCCCTCAATTTATGGATTGGCTCAATATAGTATTGGATTTGCCCGCCAGGCGACGGCTGAATTTCAAGACGCGGAAGAAAATCGCGCCCGGGCAATGTCGGCCTATCAAGAGGCCTTATCCATTTTTACCCCTAAGGATTATCCGCTGGAATATTCTCACATTCAAAACTGTCTGGCCAATCTGTACATCGATCTTGCCCGGGCTAATAATCAGGAAAGCTACCTGAACAACTCAATCCTGGCTTCCAAAGAAGTATTGGATATACTGACCTCCAGCGTCAATTATCCGATTGGATATGCCTTCATACTTCATAACCTGGGTTCAGCCTGCAAACTATATTTCAATATCCGGAAAAATGAGGAATACCTCAATAAATCACTACATTACTTCGAGGAAATAATAAGGATCCCAAACCTGCCCCCTGTTTCGGAGATTATCCCTTCAACCTATTTAAATATCGGTTTGTTATATTATCAAAAAGCTGCCGCCGGTAATACCGCTTCCAATCTTACCAGGGCCGTCAAATCCTTCGAAAACGCTCTTAAACTCTACCCGGCCACCGATTTCCCCATAAAACACGCGATTACCCAAAGTAATCTCGGCGATGCCTGCCTGGATCTGTATCATCAAAATTATCCGGTTGAGCATATATTAAAAGCGCTCAACGCCTATTCGGAGGCAACAATACTCTTTAACAATAAGGAACATCTATCCGACTATGCCGCCAATCACCGTAAGATGGGAAATGCTTATCTCGCTTTAGCCAAAAAGGATTGCACTTCGGAAAATATCGTAAACGCTATTCAAAGCTACGAAGAAGCTTTGAAAGTCCTTGAAATGAACGTTGAACCGGTGGAATACGCCGGTTGTCAATGTGGTCTGGCTGACGCCTATAAACTGCAGGGGGAAATTCTTCATTCCACCGAAGGTTTTAAAAAAGCGCTCGAATTGTATCAGGCAGCTTTAAAAGTTTTTACAGTGGACTCATACCCCATAGAAAACGGTAATATATCACTGACATTGGGTAAAACTTATCACTCTTTTGCCGCTATTCAAAATAAAGAATTGTATCTTAACCGGGCCATCCAGGCTTTTCAAGACGCCTTGAAAATTTTTACCGCGGCCGAATATCCTGAAGAAAACTCGCTTTGCTGCCGTTTATTAGGATTGGTATATATTGATATGGCTGAAGTTCGCCAGAAAGAATTTTTCCTTACCAAAGCGGTCAAGGCATTTAATGACTTCCTGGCGGTAATTTCCCCTAAAAATCATCCGGAAATGTATGCCGAAGCCCAGAAAGAACTGGGTAAAGTCTATTTAGACCTGGCTGCTGCTTTCGATGATGGAAAGGCCAATGCCAAAAAAGCTTTAAAATGTTTCGAAAAAGCCTTGCAATTCTATCCGGCCGGTCATTTCCCGGTCCAGTACGCCAATATCATGAAATACACCGGCGAAACTTATTCAACAATGGCTCAGATTGCCAAAAGTTCGGAGTACCAAAACATCGATGAATTTGGAAACTACAAAGCGGAACAAATCGCTAACGCGTTTGAAATATACCGTGAGGTTTTAAAGATTTTCACGGTCGAGAATTATCCGCCGGATTACGCCGAGATTCAATACCGGCTAGGCGAGGCTTATAGCCTGATGGCCCTGATTAAAGACAAAAACGATTGTATTGCCATGGCCATTACCGCTCTCGAAGAAGCCTTGAAAATTTACACCCCCGATCAATATCCTAATGAACATAAACGAGTCAAGGTACGGCTTGAAAAAATCAAGCAAATGAATTAAACATCCGGCTCAAAATTCCCATTACCAATGGTTTCAGTCCCAAATATCTTTATTATAAGGAATTAATCATGATTAAAATACTCCGTCCATTGTTTTTATTAATGATGGGTTTGATTTTTGGGGCATTACCAGGTCCCAATCAAAATCTGCATGCAGATCAAACTATTCCGGTTTCAGTGTCCGAAGTAAAAAATTTAATCTCCAACGGGGGTTTCGAAAAAGACTTATCCGGTTGGAGTCCTCTCTGGACCAGGGAAACGGGCGCCGGAAAAGCCGT
>JBJKPO010000372.1:0-3971 GCA_046706235.1 Bacillota bacterium
TCCTTGTCGTTGTTCGCATTGCGCCGCCATACCGATTGACTCGGATGCGGCATAAAAATTTATGGGTTCAACTCTAAAAGCTTGCTTGATGTTTTCTTGGATACTGGCAGTGAGAGGATCCGCGGAACATAAAATTTTTTGCGGTTTGATATGAATATTTCCTTTGATCTGTTCCAGGGCTAAAATATTAATTCCGGAAGAGTACCCGGATAAAACATCAGGTTGAAATTGATTTATTTTCGCGACGATTTTATTCAGCGGCTCATTCACGGAAAGCGGCAAAAAATCAAACATAAACCGGGGCGCGTCCCGGGATAAACTAATTCCAGCATAATGGCCGTCGATAGCGCCAATAAAGGCCAGTTTGGTTTTATGAAAAGGATTGATGCTAGACTTGGTAACTCTGGTAATGGCCATGGCTTTCAATAAATCCCACTCATTAGGCCCATACACAAACAGGCCGATCGTTCCGGATGATCCTGAAGTATGAATGACTTGGAATTTGTTTTGATATTGTTTGTGGTGATTCCGGGGATCGCTAATGAATTTTTCCAGATGGGCCCTTTTTATAGTCGGATCGCAGACCAAATCGTCGAAATTCTCCATAACAATCTCTTTATTAATGAGAGGTAAATCCGTCAAAGTTATTTTCGCAACGTTATCAATAGTGATGCCGTGTTTATGATAGTAATATTTATAAAATCGCGATTTTCTCAAAACATGTTTTAGTAAATTGGTCAATCGGGCTTGCTGTAGATAGTTAATTTGTTGCGGGTTTAAATGTTCAGTCTTTCGGAGAGCGATAATTTTACTAACCAAACTGGGATATCGAAAAAAAGAACTCATATCAAGAATCACCTCATGAAATTTATGTACATTTACATCCATTATATACATCTATAGAAATCCCTTGTTCCACTTTTTAAAAAGTTCTTGCTTTTTTTGGAAGAAGGGGGCTGATTCCGACCGGTAAAAGCCTCCCATGAGCCGCGTTATATCACATCCCCTGTTTTACCCAATATCCCGTCCTACCCTAGGGCTTGCCCTTGTATCTTGTAGCCGGTGGATTCATCCTAAAAATAATTCATATTTATTGCTCTAACCCTTTCCCTTTCATCTCCCAAATCCGTACAATCGTCGTCTGGGGGATCCTCCGTTCCCAATCTACGGGTTAAAACCCGTAATGACGAAAATGATTAAATATTGTTTATCATTACGAAGACAAAACAAAACCTCCGAAAAGTCGAATCCGGAGGCTGTTGGACCTCTATGACAATTACCTTGATATAATGTATTATACACCCGGCTGATTTTGTAGTTGGACTTCCATGTTGCCAAACACTACGGTGGCCTTTATTAGCAGATACGGTTGATTTTCTTTCAATGCCGGCGTTTGGTAGACATGATCTCCCATGACCGACTGTTGACTATCAGGTGTAAGGATTCGGCCGAAAGCAGCCGTGGTAACAATTTTTGCCGGAATTTCCGGGTTGATTTTTATTAAACCGGAACCAAAAATTGTATTAACCTCTAGTTTGGAGTTGACCCATTCAGGATTCGGTTCGGTAATATTTACTTCACTATTGGAAAAAATGATATTATACTCTTTGGTCAACGGGGTTGCCTTTTTAGTTGACTGGCCGAATATTACGTTGTGATCATCATGGTGAACATAACACCAGGAGTTGCCTTTCCATCCCAATAACAACTGAATACCGAAAAAGATAATGATTAAGGCAATCAAAATCCGAAATACCGGAATATTAAGATGAAACAACACATTAAGGACAATCGCGCCCCCCCACAGGACCAAAAACGCACCCCAAAACACCGGACTAAATAAAAAACTCATTCTCATACACCCCACCTCAGTTTCAAATTTTTTCAACCTTCCTGTCCATCATAACAAAAAAAAGTGATATAGCCATCAACTGGAAGATGTATTTTGAGGCTTCATCCCTAAGAATGAAGCAATTCATTCTTAAGAATGAGTCCGCTGTTTTTTCTCATACTTAATGCGTAGTAAAAACCAAAGTGGCAAACTACGCATCTATGTGTTGACTTATTAATGAAAAACGACCTCAATCCGGGTACCGGCGCCGGGTTGGGATACGATATTAAATTCAGCGCCGTTTTCGCGGCAACGTTCCGCCATATTATTCAGTCCATTTCCTTTCTGGACCCGCTTTGGATCAAAGCCCTTTCCATTGTCGGCAATGATTAAACATAACTTTTGGGGATCGATCCGTTCACAAGTTATTTTGACTTGACCGGCCTCGGCATGTCTTTGAATATTGGCAAGCGCTTCCTGAATCAACCGGTATACCATCATCTCTTGACCGGGAGTTAAAGCCGTCGTTTCGTTTAAATCCAAATCCAATTCAATCTGCTGCCGCTTGGCGAAAATCTCGCAATGAATCCGAATTGCTTGCAATAAATCGCGTTCCTCTTGACTTGCCGGTTTTAATTCCATAATCATTGCCCGTAATTCATCAAGGGTTGCCTCAGCCGTCTTTTCCAGGTGCTGAATAGTCTGGGGCATCCGGTCGTAATTGGCGGATTTACTGTTTTCTTTCAAGGAATTCACTGCAAATACGATACCGTGAATCCCCTGCGAAATCGAATCATGCAATTCCCGGGCCATACGGTTCCGTTCTTCGACCACCGCCAGGTGATTGGTCAGTTCCCGTAGTTTTTGATCCTTCCGGGCTAATTCACCCAGGAATTTGTTTTCCAATTCCAGGGTAGCCATCCGTTGTTTTATTTTTTCAAAACGATAGTTATAAAAATTAACCGCAGCGCCAAAAAGACACCCGGATACCGCAATAATTAAATATTCTTTCTGCTTCCATGGAAAAAAGATTCCAAGAACTACTGCCGCTAACATAATAAGAATGATAAAAGCAGCAAAATTTAAATATATTTTATTGGTTAAACCACAATAGAAAAGAATTTGTTCAATCAATACACTTAGTAGTCCCGCCAAACCGGCCAATACCGCGGTACAAACGGGAAGAACAAATAATATTACCGAATCGCTTCCGATTAATAGATAAACGAACGAGATTACCGCGCCAAAGATACATCCAAAAGCTATCCCAAAGATAAATCCTTTTCGGAGTCTTATAATAAAACTTTCCATAAAAATGTGTTTTACATCAGCCATTCGATTCGCCTCCCTCTCCAAGCGATTGTAAATGTTCCTTGAAATATAAAGCCGCTTGGGTCCGGCTTTTCACCCGAAGTTTTTGGAGAATGTTCGCCACGTGAGTTTTTACCGTCGCTTCACTTAAAAATAACTTTTCGGCGATTTCACGATTCCCCATACCCTGGCCGATTAATTCCAAGACCTTTATTTCCCGTGCCGTTAAAGGTTCAATTATATCCGGGAAGGTAACCGGGGCCGGCTTGCCGGTAGTATCAATCTGATGAACCATGACCGAAGCAATTTCCGCATTCAGGTAACTGCCGCCCATAGCTACCGCCCTTATCGCCACCGCCAATTCTTCAGGGCGAATACTTTTTAACACATATCCATTCGCTCCGGCTTTTAGGGCCGGCTGAACCCTCTCCCAACAATTAAAACTGGTAAGCGCTAAAATCTTTAAATTGGACCACTTTTCCTTAATTCGAAGCGTTGTCTCCACCCCATCCATTTCCGGCATCTGTAAATCCAGTAACACGACATCCACCATCCGTTGTTCCAAAAATGCCAAAGCCGCCACGCCGTTTTCCACTTCACCGTCACTTTGGAACCCCGGCAACGATTCTAAATAAAGCCGCACTCCCTGGCGAAATAAAGGATGATCATCGACAATCAATATCCGGATTGGTATTTCCAAGTAAATTCCTCCTGTTAAAAACCGAATAAAAGTTGTGATATTCATTAGCTATTAATTTGAGTTTATCACACTACTGATGCGATTCGTTAAAATCAATTCCTCCGGGGTAACCTTGCACTCATATGCCAA
>JBJKPO010000373.1:0-4191 GCA_046706235.1 Bacillota bacterium
ATTACCGTCTTTTCCGGTCCTTTTAGCATCCGAATCGTACAACCATTGCAATAGTCCCAAATTAACCGTATCCGTCGTTTCCTGTTCCTGTATGTAAAAATTAGCCGTTGCCGAATTCCAATGTGATTCAATGACGAATTAGCACTAATAATTCATTATTATTTCAAAATGGCGATTATTAGCCTGGATAAAGCCGAAAGTTGCTTGGAAATTAGTTTTTTCGCTTTAGTATTTTAATGCGCTTCGGAAAAAGTCAATTTTAGAGTTAACCTTTTCTTTCCTCGGACGATCTCGGTTTTTACGGTTTCACCAGCTTTATAACCTTTTTTAATATTGTTTACATCCTGCATTGTCGCCACTTTTTTACCGGCCAAACCGATCATGATATCTCCTTTTCGGATGCCGGCTTTATGCGCGCCGCTGCCCGGCGTGACTGAAACAATTAAAATTCCGGCCGGTAAATTATAATATCGGGCTATATCCGCCGTGATTTCCCGGCCGCTGATCCCGATGAGCGGCCTTCCTTTGACATATCCGTATTTAATTAACTGCTTAACAATCGGTTTGGCATTATTAATCGGGATTGCAAATCCCAATCCCTCAACCCCGGAAACCGATATTTTGATGGTATTTATCCCCACTACTTTACCTTTCGAATTTACGAGTGCCCCACCGCTGTTTCCCGGGTTGATGGCCGCATCGGTCTGAATTAGTTCGAGAGTCTTGTCTTCGATGGATACCGTCCGGTTTAAAGCGCTTATAACACCGCTGGTTACCGATCCGGCAAATTCCAAACCCAAGGGATTTCCGATGGCAACCGCCAGTTCACCCACTTGAAGACCTGCGGAATCACCTAATTCCGCCACCGGTAAATTCTTTAAATTAATTTTAATAACCGCCAAATCATTGAGCGGGTCGCCACCGATAAATTTGGCGTTAGTTTGTCTTTTATCGGATAAGAAAACTTCGAGACTTACTTTTTCCCGGACGGCGGCACGAGGGTCGGCATATTGAACCACATGATAATTGGTCATGATATAACCGTTTTCGCTGATAATAATTCCCGATCCCTCAATTATTGATTGCTGATCGCCGGAATTAAAAAATTGATTTAACGGAGTGCGAATCGTCATTCTGATTCCCACAATCGAAGGGCCGGTTTTGGCGGCGATGGAGGTTACCGGAGTTAAATTACCCGATAAATCAGCGTTAAAAATATTTTGATTGCCAATCCCGGAGAGTTGCCGTTTTAAACCGGAAGTATAATTATGGGATAAAATAGCGCCGACAACCAGGCTGCTTATTATTGATACGATTATAATAAAGAATAAAGTGATTTTGAAATCCGTTTTTGAAAAAAGCTGTTTCAGTATATTAGATTGTTGTTTATCTTGGCCCATTATGTTCCTCCTTATATTTCCAGATAAAAAATAGGTTTCCCGAATTACTGGCAATTTATTAAAAAGTTTCGAGAAAATACCGGAAATAGGTTGAAAAAAAAGAACCTCTTTTCAGGTTCTTTTTTAAGCCAATATTCTCTTACACAAAAATTATTCTTTTGTAACCGGCGAGTCTTCGGTGGCGTTGGCCGATAATTGCTTAGTTAAACCGGTTGCGTTCATAATCATGGTTTCAATTTTAGCAAGGTATTGGGTGATATCCAATCCTTTATCCAGTTTTATTTTAATTAATTGAAGATTGGCAAGCATTCCGGATAATAGATTATTAAAATCATGCGCGATCTTTCCAATCAATAAACCGTTAGATTCCAATTCCCGGTACTGAGTGGTGTTCTCCTCCGTTTTTCGTGATAATGTCTCAATTGATTTTTTAATAGAAATATCACATCCAATAATAATCCGGCCAATCAGATGATTACGCCGATCATGGACCGGATAAATCGTATAATTAATGCCTATTTCTTTTTGCGGATACTCAAAGCCCGCCTCCACCGTAATTGTGCCGGTATCTTGAAAAAGTTTCACCAGTTCCGGCCAGGCGGCGAATATCAACTGCGCGGATTGCCCGGTAACTTCGGTAACCGGATGGTCAATCAGTTTTTCGGCCGCCGGATTAAGGCAGATGATATGATGGGATGAATCCAGTATAATTACGACATCGTTTATCTTACCAATCATGGTGTTAAGGAATGCCGTCTCCCGCGAGTGGCGGTATCGCAATACGTAAACGGCAAGTATCAAGGAAATAGCGGTAATTATTAATAATAAAAAAGGATAAAATGTAGTTAATAAAAACATCCATGCATCTCCGGTTAAAATTTTCGAATACCCGATTAATAATTATTTCTAGTTAGATTTTCCCCATTCGTTTTGATAATTTCGCGATACCACAAAGCCGAATCTTTCAGTATCCGTTGTTGAGTATTAAAATCCACGTAAATTAATCCAAAACGTTTGGTAAATCCATGAGCCCACTCGAAATTGTCCGTGAGCGACCAGTGAAAATATCCTTCAATCTTTACTCCATTGTCGCTTGCGCGTTGCAGTTGCCGTAAATATCTAGTTAAATAATCAATGCGTTGCGGGTCGTGAATTTTTCCGTCCAAAGCAACCCAATCGATATTCGACATACCGTTTTCAGCGATTAAAACCGGTAGTTGATAACGTTCGTAAAAAAAACGCGGTGTCCAATATAATACTTCGGGAAGGATCGGCCAGCCAAAAGAAGTAATCGGATGACCGGGCGGTAACGGCACGTTTTCCGGCCCTTGCGAACCGGCTTTCACATACTTGCCGAAATAAACGTTAAGACCAATGAAATCCAACGGTTGATGAATAATATCGAAATCGCTCTCCGGAATTTCCGGCAGGTAATCGCCGAAAATTTGCAGTCCATCCTCGGGATAGCCTCCCAGGCAAACCGGATCAATCCACCAGGTATTGTTCCAACTATTCGGAGCTGTGATTGAAAATGTATCCATCCGGGCCGCTTCGATATCAAGCATGGAATCGGAAACCGGAATAGCCGCATTTCCTTGAGGAGCGTAACCAACTCGGGGAGTAGTCTTGGCGTATGCCCGAATCGTTTGCACTGCTTTTCCATGAGCTAACAACGCATTATGGCCTACTTGTAAATAATGTTCCAGATCATAATTGAGTCCGGGGGCATGATGGCCTTCTAAATAACCCAACCCTACAAAACACTGAGGTTCATTAAGCGTAAACCAATGTTGGACACGATCCGAAAGTTTTTTAACTACTTTTTCGGTATATTCGGCGAACCAGTTCGGACTCTCCGAATTTAACCAGCCGCCTTTAAGATATAATTCATAAGGATAATCCCAGTGAAACAATGTTATATACGGGATAATTTCAGCTTTAAGCAATTCATCCACCAGGCGATCATAAAAAGCCAATCCTTTATCATTAATTTTTCCGGTTCCGGCGGGGAGAATCCGGGGCCATGAGATCGAAAACCGGTAACCATTTAAACCAATCCGGCTCATCAACTCGATATCTTCATGAGAACGGTGATAATGATCGCAGGCGATATCGCTGGTTTGATTGTTATAAATCTTCCCGGACCGGCATGCAAATTTGTCCCAAATTGAAATACCTTTACCGTCTTCCAAGGAGGCGCCTTCGATTTGATAGGCGGCTGACGCCGCTCCCCATACAAAACCTTTTGGAAATCCCAAACAGAACCCTCCTTAATACTATTGTTTGAATCGCTTTAATTCCCGGCCGGCGATATCTTCCCGATAATAAATACCTTCGAACCAGAGGCCTCGAATGGCTTGTTAAGCTCCGTCCACTGCTTCCCGAATATTACGGCCGAGATGAACCAGGTTTAATACCCGGCCGCCGCTGGTAAAAAGCGTTCCATTATCGTCAGTCCGGGTTCCGGCGTGAAAAATCAATGAATCTTGTATCTGCTCCAGACCGGTAATGACCTTACCCGTATGGTAAGTCCCTGGATACCCCATGGAAGCTGCTACCACACAAACCGCTACCGAATCTTTTTTCCAACGAACCGATTGGGGATTTAGTTTCCCGGAAACCGCATCCCAAAAAATCCGAACCAGGTCGCAGTCCAGTAACGGTAATATCGCCTGAGTTTCCGGATCGCCGAAACGGACATTATACTCAACCACTTTCGGACCGTCGCCGGTGATCATCAGACCCAAAAACAAAGTTCCGATAAATGGATTACCCTCGGTCCGCATTGCTT
>JBJKPO010000374.1:0-1760 GCA_046706235.1 Bacillota bacterium
TATTCAGGAATTACTAGGGCATCAGAGTACTAAAACAACCGAAATATATACTCACCTAAGTCAAAAAACGCTTTGTAAGATAGAAAGCGTTTTTTGACTTACGTGAGTATATATTTCGGTAGTTTTAGAACTCTGATGCCCTAGTAATTCCTGAATAAATCGTAAATCCGCTCCTCCTTCCAATAAATGAGTGGCAAACGAATGCCTTAATGTATGCGGGGAAACGTTTTTGGATATTCCGGCTTTGTAGCAAGCATTCTCCACAATCTTTTGCACTGTCCTGGATGAAAGGTGCTTTTCCGGATCGGCTCCCGGGAAAAGCCATTTTTCGGGATGATACTTTTCCAAATAGACTTTGATGATATTTAATGCAACATCGGAAAGTGTAGTATAACGGTCCTTGCGTCCTTTCGCTTGACGGATGTAGATCAATTTCCGATCTTCATCGATGTCGATAAGCTGTAAATTAACGATTTCACTTAACCGTAATCCAGCCGAATAGGCAACGATTACTATGACACGGTGTTTAAGGTTTTTTATCGCGCCAATGATTTGAAAGAATTCCTGGAAACTGATGACATTAGGTAATTTACGTTCGCGTTTAGGCCGGGGAATGTTTATCATAAGATCCGGCTGTTTAAATACTTCATTATATAAGAACTTCAAAGCGCTTAAGGCTTGATTTACATATGAATGGGAATTTTTTTGATCATCGAGCAAATGTAAAATATACTTTTCAATTTCATTTGCGTTAGTATGTACCGGATTTTTCCAATAAAAACGGATAAACCTTTCGATATGACCTTTATAAGCCTTAATTGTTTCCCGGCTGTAGCCCCGCAATTTAAGTTCTTTTTCTAATCGGCCAAGTGTTTCCGGTTCGTTCGGTCCTTGCTGATTGTTGAAATACTTATTTAATCGAGCTTCATGTAATGGATTAATCACAATTTGCTCTTTGATAAAAATCTCCGCAAATCTGTTCAATGCTTCCCTTGTATCCGGTATTGTCCAGTATTTCTCGGTCTGATGCCATTTTCGACCGGTAATTGTCCTGATCTTTTCGACCAACTCCGGTCTATAATTGAACTTGACCGATACTGATCCATCATTGGTAATTTCTAGTTGCAACATTGCCAATTATCCTCATTTTAAAAATTAAATTATCGAAAATATTCTCTATAATTTCCGATATCCCTACCATAATTCCAAATGTTACAAAAAATTTACCACATTTTTCATTTGCCATACAGTAACGAAAGATTGGATTGGTCTCGTTTCAGGTTTAAATAGGCTGTGGAGGATGGTGGTCCCCTTTTTCCATATCAGGGCAAGGGATCGGCATTTACAAACAAAAAACCCGAGACAATTCATATCTCGGGTTCTTCTAAAAAAGATCCGGTTTTATTATATCCCGATCCCAGGACCGTTCCCGCCGCCACGCATTCCGGGGCCGGGGCGGCCTTGGCGCCGTTTTTGTTTCAGGTCATCCAACTTTTTAATTTGCTCCGGCGTGAGAACGGCTTTGACCTTATTTGACATTTCCCGCGATTTTTGAACCAATTTAATCTCTATCGAATTTATTTCCTTGGTTTTGGCGTCGATGGCCCCCTGGTCGAGAGTATCGGCCAGCCAAAGCTGCCGCAATTCCTGGCGCTTCCGTTGCATTTCCTGGCGTAACGGCATGGTATTCCTTTGAAACTCCTGGCGGATTATCAAAACCTTTTGCTGCTGGTCATCGGTCAGGTCTAGAAACTTAAGAC
>JBJKPO010000375.1:0-5136 GCA_046706235.1 Bacillota bacterium
ATGATCGCCCGGTTTAACACCGCCGGGATAAAATTGGCCCCGATCCCCTGGATTTTGTGAGGTCCGGGATTTCCGCCGGAAAGTACCGGGGAATCGAACGGTTCCACGGCAATTACTTTCAGATCCCCTTTTTTTTCTTTCAAAAACTCTCCCACACCGGTAATGGTTCCCCCGGTGCCGACTCCCGCCACTAAAATATCGGCCTGCCCGCCGGTATCGCGCCAGATTTCCGCCGCGGTGGTCCGGCGGTGCATCATTGGGTTAGCCGGGTTGTCAAACTGCCCCGGGATAAACGAACCAGGCGTGCCAGCCGCCAGTTCCTCCGCCTTCCGAACCGCGCCGGCCATGCCTTCGGGACCGGGGGTCAACACCAGCTCCGCCCCGAGCGCTTTCAAAAGTTTCCGCCGCTCGAGGCTCATCGTTTCCGCCATGGGTAAAATCAGCCGGTACCCCCGGGCCGCCGCCGTTAGCGCCAGCCCAATCCCGGTGTTGCCGCTGGTGGGTTCGATAATGATCGAATCCTTGGTAAGCAGCCCCTTCTCCTCGGCGTCCGCGATCATCGCATACCCGATGCGATCCTTGACGCTCCCGCCCGGATTGAAATATTCCAGCTTGGCGATTAATGTGGCTTGCAATCCCATAAGCCGGTTAAAATTGGTCAGTTCCAGCAACGGAGTGTTTCCGATAAGTTCAGTGAGACTTTTGGCGATTTTGGACATCTATATCTCCCCCGTTTTTAAAGTGTGAAGTGAAAAGGGCAAAAAGTAAAGTTCTGAGTTTTGAGTTAGGTATTTAGGTCTAAAATCAACTCACCCTTTATTCACATTAGCGTAGTTAACTAAATAGTTATTTTAATTATAAGTAATTCAATCAAGATAGTCAAGATTAGTAGTCATTATCTTCAGTGGCGATTATCATTATCATTAAGTAATCAAAAGAAAGGAAATATTTAGATTGTCGCGAATTAAAAAAGGGGGATTGGATTTATGGTGAGTTGTAGATGGTTGGAGTAAAAAAATTGATGTAAACCCGGAATCGATAAAGAGTGTTATTTAATTGACAATACCCACGGGGAAACTGGGGAAATTTGGGGCTATTTTCTACTATGTAGAATGATCGGGATTTGTGTTATGGAAACAATTAAATCTAAAAGTTAATGTCCGGGGAACTGCTTAAAGTATGCCAATAGCGGCTTCCATGCCGCTTTGTTTTGGAGGTAAAGCCGTTGCAGGAGATCCTATGAATATATAAGTTTGATGAAGGAATATTCAAGATTAAGAGATGATTTTATTAAGCTCAATAATGAAATTCGTAGTTTTAAAATCCCTACCTTTTAGTGGTGGTGGGAAAAAAAAAATAGCACCAATTAAAATAGAATTAAAACGATTAGATTTTAAGGAAAAATTTGCTGGATCGGGTTCATCTACTGAATCCGGCAAGTCCATATTTAGAAATACTTTGAAGTTACTTGCCGGATTCAGTTTGAAAGATTATAGAGATAAATTAAGTAAAGTATTATTTCAATGAAACAAATACTATAGGGAGTGATTACTATGAATTTGTCGATCGTTGTTCCGCAGATATTTTACGACCTCTATGCCCGCGTCCTGCCTGGACTAATTTTTCTCTTGGTTCTGTCCCTGGGGTTTCCAGAGTTGAACATGTATATTGGCGCGCACGGTTCCACCGGTATAAACAATCTCGTTGATTCTCTAGGCCAGGGATTTGGATACGCTGCATTGAGTTATTTCTTTGGCTGGCTATTTTCGGCATTCACGCTCGCTTCAAAACGTAAGGCAATACACAATATATACTCGAAAAAAGATGATCCAAAGACCCTCAATGCAAAATATCAGTGGATTCGATTGTCAAACTCTGAAGCGGGGTTCCGAATTGTAAAACTACGGGCTGAGGCACGAATGTTCGAGGCTACTCGGACAGCCATGTTTGCCATAATTATCTTCAGTGCCGCCTACCTTTTACTTTTTCCTTTACTGGATCTCATTGAACAGGTTAGCTGGACAAAGGGCATAACAATTATTGTCTTGGCCCTGATCGCCGCTATTGGATTCCGCAAGTGCGAGATCAAAGCTTGGGATTATTACTGGGGAAACGTCTGCATCATCTACGACATCTTGCACGATAAGAAGGACCCGGTCATCGATCTCAAAGGAAGCGATGACAAGCGTGAAAGTTAAATTGAGAAAAGTGTTGGTTCTGCAGGAGATCAACTCCGATCCTGGTTTCGTTTACGGCAAGTCAAAGTAACTGAACTCGAAGAAGCTATTGAATCAAAAAACAAAGAAATTATAGGTGGTTTTGAATGCCTATTTGATCTCTTTGCCCTTTAAAAGGGGAACCACAATCCTCCGAAGTCGATTTAAAGCTCTAACCCGGTATTCCCGGGCTTAATAGTTTCGAAATTGCTTTATTTAATATCTTTTAAATTGTTTTTAGCTTCACCCAAAGGGTAAGAACTCATCTAAAAAAATCTTAGGACAAGATGTTTTGAGGTTTTTTGAATTTGCACACTTTAGAAATTCGGATTTAAATCTATGCTGAAGGTACATAATGCGCAAACCTTTGTATAATGCAAAAATATTAAAAGATCGTGGTCTTATTACGAATGGGTATTACCTGCCCTATAATCCAAAATTAACTGAAAGGGCAATCGAACTAAGAAAAAATATGACTCTGATGGAAAGTAAACTTTGGAATGAGTTTTTTAAAAACTTTCCGCTGAAGGTAATGCCGCAAAAAATTATCGATAACTACATTGTTGATTTTATTGCGCCAAAATAAGTCTGGTAATAGAGATTGACGGTAATGTTCATGATATACGTGAAGCCCAAATTTACGATCATGAACGAACCGAAGTATTAAGAAATTATAATTTAAGAGTAATTCGATTCAGGAATGAAGAGATTGAAACGGAGTTTGAGCGTGTATGCGGAGTTATAATGGATGAATTCCGAAAGAATTTAAACAGTGTTAGTAATTTGATAGACGAAAGTAGATAGTTTTCAGTAACGGCGGGTATAACGAAATAATTATCTCTGTTGACTGTAGAGTCTCTTTTAGGCTACAAAGACCTATGGTTACCCTTTTAAAGGGCATAGGGATCAAAAAGACCATCGATAAAGCACCAATGTTGCTTTTATAAAGATGTTGATGCTAAAGATGATAATTTTGAAATGAAAGTTTTTATCCATTACGAACGCGGATAGAAAGTCACGAAGTAAGTTGTAAAAGTATTTTTATGATGCTAGATACGCCTTCATTAACTAAGTATGCGGGGAAAGTAATTTCAAAAAGGAATCCCGCCTTGTAAGCTCAGGCGTGTCGGGAACCTACAGGCGTTATACGACATGGAGCGTTGAGAAGCCTGTCATTGATAATGTCGATTTTTGCGAGAGCGAATACAATGAGGAGCAAAAAAATGAGGGTAATTGAAACAGAACGATTAATTATCCGAAATTTTAAAACGGATGATTGGAAGGCACTTCAGGAAATGATTATTCAAAAAGAATCTTCAGAGTATGCAATTTATGACCATCAATGGCCGGCTTCCGATAAAGAGATAATCGGAATAACTGAATGGTTTGCGAGTGGAGATAGTTTTTTTGCGGTGTGCTTAAAAGAAAACAATATATTTATTGGGTTTATTTCAATCAATGGTGAAAAAAGAGAATTTAATTTAGGTTATTGCTTTAATTTTGATTATCATGGTAAAGGATATGCAACGGAAGGATGTAAAGCGCTAATTGATTATGCTTTTTCCGATCTAAATGCCGAAAGATTGACAAGTGATACTGCGGCAGAGAATAAACCATCTTGTGATCTACTGTCTAGACTTGGAATGAGCAAAATAAGTGAAAAGATAGCTTCTTTTAGAAAGACTTCTGAAGGAAAACCAATTGAATTTGAAGGTTTTACTTTTGCCATAACAAGAAGCGAATGGATATTATGACTTATAACGAGGTTGTAAAAATCGGTGATACATATTTACTTCCATTAGTATCAGAGTTATACGGGTTGGAAGGCTATGAAACCAGGTTGGTTAAGGCACATGACGGAGGGCGGAATGTCGTTAATAACTGTGAGAAAAAGGGCGCTGGCGCTAAAATACTTAGAATCGCCTTCTTAAATGACAGAAGCCGGGAAGATTTTCTGGGCGAAGTTGAGTATATCAGGTATTTATTCGAGCATGGCGGCAGTGTCTCGGATGTAGTCAGTTCCCGTAAGGGGAACCTGCTGGAAGAGATAACTCATAATAATTATGCCTTTTTTGTCTGCCTATTTGAAAAGGCCAGGGGAAAAATGCTTGTGGAAAATAATTACCGGTACCGGGAAGGAGTTCCTATTACCGAATATTATTATAACTGCGGTAAAGTCCTGGGGAAACTGCACCAATTATCGAAAGGCTATATTCCAGTCCATCGCCGGTATAGTTTTTTTGACAAATACAATGCCGAATATATCGATAAACTGATACCCGGCTCGTTATCTCCGCTTAAGGAGAAGCTGGTTCAACTCCTTAAAACCTTGGAAGGATTGGACAGGAACCGTGAATCTTTCGGGATGATCCATTTTGATTACAGCGATGGAAATTATTCGATAGATTTTGATACCGGGCAAATAACCGTATATGATTTCGATAATTCATGTTTTTGTTGGTATATGTATGACCTGGCAAATCTCTGGACACACGGAGTGGGCGGGAGACAATTTGAACCAGACGCCGGTAAACGCAAAAAGTTTATGGATAATTATTTTAAAACAGCCCTTGCGGGATACAGATCCGAGACCGGGATCGAAGATTCGATGTTGGATAAATTGCCCCTATTTATCCAAGTAACCCTCATGGAAGGTATTGTAGATGCATTCGAGGTAATGCGGAACAATGGTAAAAAACTGGAGTGTGATGAGGAACTGTCGTATCTCATAAAATGCTTGGAAGACGATATCCCGTATAAGGGTTTTTTCCATGAAATTTACTCGTGTGAAGAACCCTTTGAGTATGAGAAACGAAGTATTTAGTTTTTCATTTTTGCGCTCTATTTTGGAAACACCGGTTGAACGAAAACGCAATTGAGATATGAGAAGTGAGATTTCAAAGCTTTATTTCACACTTCA
>JBJKPO010000376.1:0-5640 GCA_046706235.1 Bacillota bacterium
AGTGACTGTATTGTCAGGACCTTTGCGGAATTTGGCTTATGCCGTTGAGGCCGTTCGAAAGCAGAAAGCCGGCGAATAATTTAAATGCAATTTTAGGATTCGCGAATCAAACTAATTTTATAACTAAGGAGGATTTTTTGAATGTCGAAAGTTAGCGATGTTTTGGAAATTGTAAAAGGCATGACGGTATTGGAACTTAATGAACTGGTAAAAGCATTTGAAGATGAATTTGGAGTTTCCGCGGCCGCTCCGGTAGCTGTTGCCGCTGCTCCCGCCGCCGCGCCGGCAGCTGAAGAAAAGACTGAATTTAATGTAATTTTAACCAATGCCGGCAGTCAAAAGGTCCAAGTAATTAAAGTGGTGCGTGAGGCAACCGGACTTGGCCTTAAAGAATCAAAAGACTTGGTTGATGGGGCGCCAAAACCGATCAAGGAAGGGATTCCCAAAAAGGATGCCGAGGAACTTAAAAAGAAATTGGAAGATGCCGGGGCCACTGTTGAGCTTAAATAATTTTTATTCAATATTTAACGGGCCGAAATTATTTCGGCTTTTTTTTATTTTCATGGAAATTTTTCTTGACATACTCAAATCACTGTGTTATCATTATATTCTGCTAAATATTTGTATCATTAAGACTCTTGTCCAACCCTTGTTATAGAAATTTCTAAAGTTTCAATTTTATGGAAGAATGTGGGTTGATTAATTATTCAATATAGGGAATGAACCTATTTTTATGAATGGTGTAAGCGAGGATAACCAAGTTACCTTGCTTTTATCTGTTTTATAAAGGAGTAATTTGTTTTCCTTCTCCCAAGATTCTCATTTTTATGGCCCTGATTTTACAGCGGTCTTAATGCTACCAAATTATAAGAGGTGAGTGGTTTGGTTCAAACTACGGGTAAACAACTGAAAAGAGCGAATTTTGGAAAGATCGAAGAAATTTTAGATATGCCTAATTTAATTGAGATTCAGCAACGATCCTACCAATGGTTTCTTGATGAAGGATTACGGGAAATGTTCCGGGACATCTCGCCAATCCAGGACTTTACCGGGAATTTGGTTTTGGAGTTTATCGACTACGCGTTGGGAGAACCGAAATATCCGGTGGATGAATGCAAGGAACGGGATGTTACTTATGCCGCTCCGTTGCGAGTCAGGGCGCGACTAATTAACAAAGAAACCGGAGAAGTAAAAGAGCAGGAAGTATTTATGGGCGATTTTCCATTGATGACCGAAAAAGGCACTTTTATTATTAATGGCGCGGAACGGGTGATTGTCAGTCAGTTAGTCCGGTCACCGGGGGTTTATTTTCAAAAAACCCAGGATACCTCGGGTAAGATCCTTTATTCCGCCAGTATTATTCCCAACCGCGGCGCTTGGCTCGAGTTTGAGTTCGATGTTAATGATATTTTATACGTTAGAATCGATCGAACCAGAAAAGTTCCGGTTACGATTTTATTAAAAGCGTTGGGGTTAGGTAATAATTACCAAGTAAGCGAGCTTTTTGAGGATAAAGAAAGCATTAAAAATACGCTGGAACGGGATAATACCCAAAATGAGGAAGAGGCTTTAATTGAAATATATAAACGGCTCAGGCCCGGCGAGCCCCCAACGGTGGAAAGCGCTCGGACCTTGTTTGAAACGCTGTTTTTTGATCCAAAACGCTATGAACTAGGTTCAGTGGGCCGTTATAAATTAAATAAGCAGCTTAGCTTAAATTTCCCTATCAAAAATACTAAAGCCACCGTAAATGAAAAAGGGGAAGAGATCCCCGGACAAGAAGCGGTTAAGATTTTAACTAAAGACGATATTATCGAAGTGGTTAGGCACTTGCTTAGTTTACTTGACGGGGTTGGCGAAGTTGATGATATTGACCATTTGGGAAACCGTCGTTTAAAACGAGTTGGAGAACTTCTCCAAAACCAATTCCGAATTGGATTATCGCGTATGGAGCGGGTAGTCCGGGAACGAATGACCATTCAAGATGTTGAGGTGATTACTCCGCAGGCGTTGATTAATATCAGACCGGTAGTGGCTGCTATAAAAGAGTTTTTTGGTTCAAGTCAGTTATCGCAGTTTATGGATCAAACCAATCCATTGGCGGAATTGACACATAAACGGCGATTGTCGGCGTTGGGCCCCGGCGGATTATCCCGGGAACGGGCCGGATTCGAAGTGCGTGACGTTCATCATTCCCATTACGGGCGGATGTGTCCGATTGAGACCCCGGAAGGTCCGAACATTGGATTAATTGGTTCTTTAACAACTTATGCCCGGATTAATGAATATGGTTTTATTGAAACTCCGTATCGTAAAGTGGTTGACGGCAAGGTTACCGATGAAATTATTTATTTTACCGCCGATGAAGAAGATAAATATATCGTGGCCCAGGCTAATGAACCGTTTGATCCGGAAACTCGAAAATTCGTCCACAACCGGGTTTCGATCCGGCACCGTGACGATATCCGGGAGGTCCCATCCAATCAAGTCCAGTTGATGGATGTTTCGCCAAAACAGATCGTTAGTATCGCAACGGCGTTAATTCCATTTTTAGAAAATGATGACGCCAACCGGGCCTTAATGGGATCCAATATGCAGCGGCAAGCAGTTCCATTATTGAAAACAGCCGCCCCTTTGGTAGGGACCGGCATGGAATATAAAGCCGCGGTGGATTCAGGAGTTGTGGTTCTTTGTAAAAACAAAGGGGTTGTAAAAAAGGTTACCGGAGATGAAATCCGGATTCAAACCGATAATAAATCAATCGATATTTATAAATTATTAAAATTTAAACGTTCCAACCAAGGGACTTGCATTAATCAAAAGCCGATCGTAAAGGAAGGACAAATAGTTACCGCCGGTGAAGTTATTGCCGACGGACCGTCCACCGAACATGGCGAATTAGCTCTGGGAAAAAATATTTTAGTCGCTTTTATGCCTTGGGAAGGTTACAATTATGAAGATGCAATTTTAATCAGTGAAAAACTGGTAATCGACGATGTTTTTACCTCGATTCATATTGAGGAGTACGAGGCTGAGGCCCGTGATACCAAATTGGGAGCTGAAGAAATTACCAGGGACATTCCAAATGTCGGTGAGGGAGCTTTGGATGACCTTGATGAAAGCGGGATTATTCGTATTGGGGCCGAGGTTCGCCCTGGAGTTATTTTAGTTGGTAAAGTTACCCCCAAGGGAGAAACCGAGCTAACCGCCGAAGAAAGATTATAACGTGCAATTTTTGGAGTAAAGGCCCGTGAAGTGAGGGATACTTCACTTAGAGTACCCCATGGCGAAGCGGGAAGAATCGTTGACGTGAAAGTTTTTTCCCGGGAAAATGGGGATGAATTGGCGCCTGGAGTAAATAAGCTGGTAAGAGTATATATCGCCCAAAAACGTAAAATTTCAGAAGGCGATAAAATGGCAGGCCGCCATGGCAATAAGGGAGTAATCGCCAAGATACTTCCGGTCGAAGATATGCCGTTTCTTCCTGATGGGACCCCGGTGGAGATCGTCTTGAACCCTTTGGGAGTTCCATCCCGGATGAATATCGGACAAATTTTAGAGACTCATATGGGCTGGGCCGCTAAAACTCTGGGTATTTATGTCGCTACTCCCGTGTTTGGCGGGGCTAATGAAACTGATGTAATTGATACCTTAAAAAAGGCTAAACTACCGGATTCGGGGAAAACAAATCTTTATGACGGCCGGACTGGTGAACCGTTTGATCATTCAGTAACTGTGGGTTACGTTTATATGTTAAAACTGGCCCATCTGGTCGACGATAAAATTCATGCCCGTTCCACCGGCCCATATTCACTAGTGACCCAACAACCGTTAGGAGGTAAAGCTCAATTCGGCGGGCAACGGTTCGGAGAGATGGAGGTTTGGGCTTTGGAAGCCTATGGGGCCGCCTACACATTGCAAGAATTGTTAACGGTTAAGTCGGATGATGTTATCGGCCGGGTAAAAACTTATGAGGCAATTGTTAAGGGTGAAAATGTACCTGAACCGGGGGTTCCAGAATCTTTTAAAGTCTTGATTAAAGAGTTACAAAGTTTAGGTCTGGATGTCAAAGTATTAACCGAAGAAGCGCAAGAGATCCAGATTAAAGAAGACGACGAAGACGTGAAAGAAATGGCCAAGGAATTGGGCTTAGAAATTGAAACAGCTCGTGACACTATATATGATGAGGATATTGATGAAGGTGATACCAGCGATAGTTTTGATGAAGAGGATAGCGAACTTTTAGAGGATTCTTTCGAGGAGGATTTAACTGAGGAAGCTTAATTAAACCGATGTGTACTGCTATTATTTAAGGTTTTTCACACCGCTTTTAAAGGAGGTAAATTATTTGCTGGATGCCAATAATTTTGATGCGTTAAAAATCGGATTAGCTTCCCCCGAACAAATAAGGGCCTGGTCAAGCGGAGAAGTTAAAAAGCCGGAAACTATTAACTATCGAACACTTAAACCGGAACGGGAAGGTTTATTTTGCGAAAAGATATTTGGCCCGCAACGAGATTGGGAATGTCATTGCGGTAAATATAAGCGGGTTCGTTATAAGGGAATCATTTGTGACCGTTGTGGCGTCGAGGTAACTCGTTCGAAAGTGCGCCGGGAACGTCTCGGTCATATTGAATTGGCGGCGCCGGTATCTCATATCTGGTATTTTAAGGGTATTCCAAGCCGAATGGGTTTATTACTGGATATGTCACCGCGCCATCTGGAAAAAATCCTGTATTTTGCGTCCTACGTTGTAATCGATCCCGGAAATACTCCCTTGTTGAAGAAACAGCTATTGTCGGAAAACGAGTATCGCGAATGCCGGGAAAAATACAACCAAAATTTCAAAGCTTTAATGGGCGCCGAAGCGATTAAAAAATTACTTGAAGAAATTGATACTGAAAAGCTTACCGCTGAACTAAAAAAAGAAGTTAAGGAAGTCAGCGGGCAACGCCGGATCAGAGCCATTCGGCGGCTGGAAGTAGTTGAATCGTTCCGCAAATCGCTCAGCAGGCCGGAATGGATGGTTATGGATGTTATTCCGGTTATCCCGCCGGAGCTGCGACCGATGGTTCAGTTGGACGGCGGTCGTTTCGCTACTTCCGATTTGAATGATCTATACCGGCGTGTTATTAATCGTAATAACCGTCTAAAAAGGCTATTGGAACTGGGCGCCCCCGATATTATCGTCCGTAACGAAAAACGGATGCTGCAAGAAGCAGTGGACGCATTGATTGATAATGGACGCCGCGGCCGGCCGGTTACCGGTCCCGGGAACCGTCCTTTAAAGTCGCTTAGCGATATGCTGAAGGGAAAACAGGGCCGTTTTCGTCAAAATCTTTTAGGGAAACGGGTTGACTACTCCGGGCGTTCCGTGATTGTGGTCGGACCGGAGCTTAAGCTTCATCAATGCGGGTTACCGCAAGAAATGGCTCTGGAGTTATTCAAGCCGTTTGTGATGAAAAGGTTGGTGGACAAAGGGTTTGTTCATAATATCAAAAGTGCCAAACGGATGGTTGAACGGCAGAAAACCGAAGTTTGGGATGTGCTGGAGGAAGTTATCCATGAACACCCGGTATTGTTAAACCGGGCTCCAACATTGCATCGTTTGGGCATTCAAGCTTTTGAACCCGTTTTGGT
>JBJKPO010000377.1:0-7876 GCA_046706235.1 Bacillota bacterium
GATCAGATTAATTCCACCGGCAATGGCCAGATTGCACTCTCCACGCCGGATGGATTCCACCGCGTGGTGAAGCGCCACTAAAGAACTGGAACAAGCGGTGTTGATTACTTCACTGGGACCGTGGAAATCGTACCAACGGGATGCCCGATGGGCAATCATACTTATATGGAGCCCGGAGTCAAGATTAGCGCCATAAATATCCATCAGTTCGGGCTGTCTGGAAATCAGTTCCGCATAATCGTTATTATGAACTCCGATAAACATGCCGGTGTTTGTTCCCGATAACCGTTCGGGATTATAGCCGCTATCTTCAATCACATTCCAGGTAAGTTCCAAGGTTTTACGTTGTTGGGGGTCCATGCTTTCCGCTTCCAGCGGTGAAATTTAGAAAAAGGAAGCGTCAAATTTATCAATGTCTTCAATAAACCCACCCCAGTCAGGGAAAGAATCGTTTGAATCGTAATAATCTTGATCATCGCTCTTGATCCACGGCCGGCTTTCAGTAATCGTGGTAATACTATCCTTTTGCCCGGCTAAATTTTCCCAAAAGGTTTCTAAATCCGTTGCGCCACCCGGAAAATGACAACTTACTCCAATAATCGCAATTTCTTTTTTCATATTTGGAGAAAGACCGACATCTGCTCCGGAATTTGTTTGAGAAGCATGCTCGGTGGCAATAGGCGGTTCGGTTGCAATAGGCGGTTGGGTAACTTGAGTCGCCAGATATTCCGCCAATTTTTCAAAACTGTGATGCTTAAATAACATGACCGGCATAAATTGAATTTTGAAAACCGCTTCAATTTGTCGGGAAATCCGTACATATTGGATGGAATCCAGTCCCAGTTCACTAAATGAGGTAACGGTTTCAATATTGGAAAGATCCGTTTTGAGTAACGGTTGAAATACCTCTCTTTTTAAAATTTCGAGAATTGTTTGGGTTTTTCCCGGCACCGGCTCATCATGCCGGGATTGGGTCGAAAAAGTTCCCTGCCGGTACTGGTAAAGCAAGGGAAGTTCTTGTTTTTGATATACATTACGGCAATTTTTCCGTTGGATTTTACCACTGCCGGTCCGGGGGATACTGCCGTTTTTAACCAGATTGATTTCAGATACTTCCAGCTCATGATTTTCTGAAACGGCGCCTTGTATCTCCCGGCATAATTTTTTGTATTCCGGCTCACTCATGGGAGTTTCGAGTTCTTGAACCACGATCACTTTTTCGGAGTTGTTTATCTCAAGTGAAAAGACCGTTAGTGGCAACGAGAGCGCTGGAATCCGCTTTTTGATTGTCCATTCAATATCCACCGGGTGATGGTTCTTACCGTGAATAATGATGACTTCCTTTTCGCGGCCGACAACGTATAGCTGATTATCATCAATGAAGCCGAGGTCGCCGGTATGTAAAAATCCGCTGGAAAAAGTTTTCCCGTTTTCCTCTTCCTGATTATAATACCCAATTGCCACCGAGGCGGATTTAACCCGGATTTCGCCGATTTCCTCCGGAGAACAAGGAGCGCCGGTTTCCGGGTGGACAATCAATACTTCGGTCCCCGCTGCGATCGCGCCGCAACTGGCCACGGATTTGCTTTTCGTTTTTCGTTTGGTTAACTTGATTTTCCCCAGTTCCAGGCTGGGAATATCCAGGGAAAGAAACCGGAGGGGTTCCCCGGGTCTTTTGGTGGTGACTGAACCCACCTCGGACAAGCCGTAATGCGGGCAAAACGCATTTGGGTCCAACCCTTTAGATTGAAATTTCCCGATGAAATTTTGGTAAGTTTCCTTGCGAACCGGCTCGCCTCCGCAGACGATTGCTTGCAGGGAGCCAAGGGAGAATTCCGGTGAAAACGCGTCCGGATCGATGGCGGAGTAACAGTAGTCAAAGGCAAAATTCGGCGCCGCGGTGTGGGTGGCCTGATATTGGTGAATCGTCGCCAGCCAATCCTCCGGGCTTTTCAAAAAATCGTTCGGGGCCAGAATAACACTGGAAGCCCCGGATACGAGCGGGGCCAGAATATTAAAAAACAGTCCGAAATTATGAAACTGCGGCATCCAGGAAACGATCCGGCTTGCCCCGGTCATGTCCCATTGCCGCGCTCCGGTCAGCGCTTGCGAGAACAGGTTGCGGTAACTGATCATGACCCCTTTCGGCTGGGAAGTTGAGCCTGAAGTATAAAGCAAAATTGCAACGTCTTGCGGAGTATGGTCTCTTTCCTCCCAATCGGCATCGGCGGTTTTGTCCGCTTTATCGATATTATATATGGGGACGGTATCAAAACGGATGGATTGCAGATAATGACAAAAGTAAGTATCGGTAATAATGCAGGCCGCTTCGGAATTTTTGAGGATGGGGGTGATTTTTTGGCTAATTTGCTCTTGTTGTGCCGGACTGGTTATTGAAGTGGGAATGGCGACGACATTGGCATAAAAACAAGCAAGCAGTCCACAAATATATTCCAAACCCTGGGGCAGAACTAATAGCGCCTTTTCCCGGGCTCCCAATTTTTGCTTGAGGAAGCCGCCGAAAATCTTTATTTTATCCTCCAGGGTTTTTCCGGTAAGAAACCGTGGATTGTCCGTTTTGTTGGGGCAGGTAAACAGCTGCTTCTCCGGAAATCCCCGCAAAAATGGCAAGAAAGAAGTTTGGGCAAGTAAGGATTCAATTTCCTGGTCATTTTTTTTGGACTTCATGTTGTACATCTCCCTTGAAGGAACTAATGGGAAATTTTTCAGTAATCGCGCCCAGGATATTTCGCTGGTGATAAATCAAATAAGTACGTGACAAGAGCGGCGTCTGCGGCGAAATATCAAAATAAGCCGCCAATGTCAAAGCGGGTTCAGTCTTATACTCGATAATTTCCCGGTAAGTCTCAAGTTTCTCTTCTTTCCACAAAAGTCCGATGGGCAGGTTGGTTTCCAGTAGTTTATATTGGATGGAACGGGAATGGAGTTCCAAATTAAAAATGGATTCCGCGTAAACAAAGTTCCTGACTGCCCCACAAAGCAGGATCTTTCGGATTAGAACCGGTGTTCCCAGTGGATAGAGCCATTCTTCGGCAGCGCCGCTCAAGGTAAACTTTTGCTCGATTTTTTGAACTTTAATTTTCTCACCGGCATAGAGAGCCAGCAGATCCGTAACCGTACCGTCCGTGGCCAATAGAATTTTTTGAAACAAGCTTAAGTGTTGATCCTGGAGAATCGTATTATCCCGGATAGGGAACGTGTGTGTACGCGCGGAACTCAAACCCGCCGGTGTTTGCTGGACCATTGTGCCACTCCTATCTCTGTTGTTATTTTCATCAAACAACTTTTTGAGGTTTACTTAGCTTGCGTTGATCACTGCAAAACTTAACTGCAATCTTTGCCATTAAAAAAAAGAAATGGCCTTTATTGATGATAATAAATGGCAAACACCAAATCACCTGAAATCGCCGCGCTTTGAACGCAATACGAATAATCCAATAAATAGATATTATGTATCCACAGCCATTAAACAGTAAACACCATAGTAAAGGGTAAGACTTCCAACCAAGCCATTGCCACCATTGTAAGTCTTCATGGTAAATTAGGCTTTTGTATCTCGGATATCTAAAGTGTTCCGGGGAAATCCGTATTCCTTTTTGAAGTTCTTGATAGTAACTCTGGGTCCAATTCAGAGGATGCTTCATAAAACTCCTGAAGTCCGTCCGGTTAATATGCGACACGACCGCACCTGGATTAAAATAGATTTTATAACCATCCCGTGCAACGCTCAGGCATAAAATAACATCTTCACTGCTTTTTAGCTCTTCATCAAAGAAATATCCTTTTTTAATCAATTCGCTACGAATACTTAAGTTTACAGCAGGATGATAGGCCACATACCTTCCTGATTGGGAAGGATGAGCCTCCGACCAGGAACAAAAATCATCGCAAGTTGACCAATAGTTGGTATTATATCCCTTAACACTACCACCGATCATTGCCACCCGCGGATCAACCACTTGATAATGAAGGTGCGTCAGCACATGGCGAATAATTAAATCCGGCGCCGCCAGGCAGTCGGCATCAACGAATACCACAATCTCACCGGATGCGATTTTCATACCCTCATTCCGGGCTGCGGCAGGACCTTTGCGAGCGGCATAAAAACTTTTTAATCCCATTGATTCAATAATCGGGACGGTTTTATCCGTGGACCCGTTATCAACGACGATAATTTCTAATTTCTCGGCCGGATATTGCTGATGCAACAGATGATTCAAACAGTTTTCGATCACCGGTTCACCATTGTAAACCGGTACAATCACGGATACTTTCGGCAAAAGCGCTTCGTTCAATTAAATCCACTTCCTAATTCTTGTGTTCCTTCATTTTCTGGTAATTACTTTCCAATGGCTCAAACGAATGAACTATTTAATGAATATATTTTATCATATATAGATTAAGAAGTTCAATTATCGGATATTTGTTTACTGTCTTCCATAACCCGGACAAGCCGGAACCAACAAAGAATTTATCGACCATCTAATAATTCATGAACCTTCAAACTCTCACCCGAAGTGGGAACGCATTGTTATCGGGCTGTGGGCCATTTGAAAATTATCGGAACGGCAAGCACTGACAGTTTTATTAAACAAAAAGGATTGTGGAACTCACAACCCTCAATTGGTTCATTTATATTAAGCTGGAATAGAACAGTTTATGTGGGCTCTTGAAAGTCTGGAAATAAGGGGCGGGCCCCGGTCGTTTCGAAGAGCTCGTTATACCGGCTAATCTGTTCCAGTGCCGGTACTTTTTTGGTAGTCAACACTGACCGCAACATTTCGAGAGCCTCTTGCATCTCATCCTGGGTGGGTTCTTTCCCCTCTTTCTCAAGTCTCTCTTGCAATTGTTGGATCTTCCGGTATGGTTCAATTACTCCCTTTTGATACTCATCGTTATCCCAATTGCGGTTACGGGTGGTAACCGCGATATGGATACATTTGGCGATAAATTTATTGCGGAGAACATTCGTTACATTCACGGGTTGAGGCGCCGCCGGAGTTTCTTTTTTCGCTGTTTCCGCCGGGAGGATTTTTTTCAATTCTGTTTGATCTTCAGGCTTTTCAAAGGAAAAAGCTTTAATCGACTGCGTATTTGATTTCATCAAATTGCGGAGCACGGTCCTCGGGCCTATTTCCACGGCAATTTCAATCCCCTGCTTTTCAAGATAAGCCATCGACTCCCGCCAGCGCACCGGCATCGTTAATTGTTGGGTCAACAAGGATGCCACTTCCCCGGAATCAGGATAAGGTGAAGCGGTTACGTTGGAAAGCACCGGCCATTTAAAAGAATGGTATTGATATTTTTTCAATTCCGCTTCCAGGCTCTGGCCCGCCGGTAACATCAACGGACTATGAAACGCGGCGCTAACCTTTAGCGGAGTTACTTTAGCGCCTTTGTCCGCTAAAATCCGGCCGGCTTCGGTGACGGTTGGTTTATGGCCTGAAATCACAACTTGATCGGGAGAATTATAATTGGCAATAACCAGGACCGGTTCGGAATTGTTTAATTTGGCGCATTCCGTTTGAATGATCGCTAAATCGATACCAACTATCGCCGCCATTGCCCCCTCGGCCTTGGCGCCCGCTTCTTGCATCAATAACCCCCGTTGCCGTACTATTTTTAAGGCGTCGGAAAACTCAATGACTCCAGCGCAGGTTAATGCCGAAATTTCCCCTAAACTATGGCCGGCGGTATAATATGGCGCGATGCCGATTTCTTTCATGTATATCTCGAATAGCGCTTTACTCATGGTTAAAATAGCCGGTTGCGCATTTTCCGTCCGGGTAAGTTCCGCCAGGTTTCCTTTGAAACAAATTTTAGCCAAATCATATCCCAATATATCATTCGCTTGATCAAAAATACGCCGGACTTCCGGATATTTTTCAGAAAGCGCTTCGCCCATCCCAACATATTGGGAGCCTTGTCCGCTAAACAATAAGGCTACTTTCTTCATCTCGTTTTACCTCCATTTTCATAGCGCGGTTTAACTCGCAACCAAAGTATTCAGTAAAAAATCAGAAGCATAAATCTCACCGGACGTGATTCTCATACCCTCATTCCGGGAAATCATAAATCTTTCGTCGACTATTATTATTGGAATGTCAGATTAAATCTTAACACTTACAGCGTAGTATTCTCCATAAATATTGAATCCATGGTCAAATCATTTAAGAAATCATAATTACTTTCTGAGTTTCTTAAAGCAGTTTCGTAAATTAAATAAGATATTATTGCTAATGCTTTTTTAGTTTCTTCTACATTATCTTTATAATTATTCCAATCATTATTAAATTTAATATCCCGTCTCCAAACTGCCCATTGTAATGAACGATCAATTAATTCTTTAAATAAATCCATTTTTTCTTTTTCAGATAGAGGTTTTATATTTTCAGGGGAAGTATTATTATTTATTTCAGCGTATTTTTTTAGTACATCTAATAATTCTTTTAAAGCTGATAATCTTGATGAATTGCCATTTTCAATCCTAGCTCTAATAGCTGCTACTTGTTTATCAAGAGATTTTATTTTTTCCATATTATTACCAATTAAATCTAAATTAAATTGGTCTTTTAACTGCGAATAATAAATTTGGAAATTTCTTTCCATGTGATTATGAACTTTAATAATTTCTAAAACCAAGGCCGGTGGATTATCCATAGTATTTTGAAATAAAATAGTTTTAGCTGGAATACTTTTTTGATAATCAAGGCACAATGAAGGTATTAATACTTCAATCGACTCACCTGGCGGTATCTTTAAGATATAAAAGTTTCCGTAATTATGATTTGGATCAATTGGATATGTATCGTTACTTTTAATATCATTGGTAAAAGCTTTATCGCAAATTAATACTGATAATAGTAATATAATGTTAGCATATATAATTAATTTTCTTTTCATGTTTTATCTCACCCCCATTGGCTGAGTTTTGGAATCATTTGCATTAAAAACACTAGCGGAATCTAATATTTGTGTTTGCCAGTTTGTTGATTGGGTATTTTGAATAATCATCTTAAGTTCTTTTACGGAGTCGGTACCAAAAACTTGTAGACTAATATTATTATTGTCCAGAGCGTTTTGAAATTCTTGGGGTGAACTTAAAATCTTTCCATTATCATTCTTCGACACATTTGGATTCATACTTTTTAATAAAGCTTGTTTTAACTCAAATGTATTTTTGGCGCCGGTATCGGCTTCATTATTCATATTTATTGTTATATTATCTATTAGGGAATTTAGAGATGTCATTTTATTGTTTCCACTATTGTTCCCTCCCGAAGGTGGCGAGTTATCATTATTATCACCGCCATTGTTTCCTCCTGGAGGAGGTGGTGGATTACAATTATCGCCCCCCCCGCTACCGCCATTGCCACCATTACCACCATTGCCGCTATTATCACCTCCACCGTTGTCGCCACCAGGTGGTTGACCATTGCTCCCATTTGATGATGGGTCAGGGGTTGGTTTCTTTTTTTTCTGGACACGTTCAACCGCGCACCCTTTTTTTAGGTAATTAAAAATACTACTGTCACCCTTAAGATGATTTTTCCCCACGGCAACAAAACTCGTTTGTCCATCTGAAAACAATTCATTAATTTTATTACCCATATTCATGTCTCGTTTATCTTTCATCTCGGAATATATATTAGGATAGTCTTTTTGATTTAAATTATATGAAGCACCTGGTTTTCCTTCAATATCACTTAATATATCATTGGCCCACTTTTTAAATTCATCCCGATTTTTTGGGTTATTTTTACCTTCAATATTATCAATTTGTTTATTATAATAATCTTGTGTTTCTAAAAACATCATTTTTTTGTTTTCGCCGGCAGCTTTATTACCTAAAAAT
>JBJKPO010000378.1:0-20286 GCA_046706235.1 Bacillota bacterium
ATTCAAATCGGCAACAGTCATCCTTCGCGGAAATTCGCCCCAAAGGCGCTAGAATATTGGCTTGGACATCCGCTTTACGGACAATCGAAGCTATGAAGGCCACGGTGATTTGCCCATCCGCGTATGATTGAATAACCAAATCCAGCGGATGACCCAAAGTGTCTTTGATGGAATTTACGAACTCGGATGTGGAAATAGGAATTGTCGAATCATTAGATATACTCTGCATAAAACGGCTCTGTCTCTCTCTATATATTTATTTATATATATGAAAGATCTGGAAGCTAAACTCGGGTTAAGACCTCTCATTTGGTTTTGAAAATGGGTTTGCATCTTCACCGCGGGGTAAACCCACACGGCTGGGTGTATTTACGCACAAACCCCCGTAAACGGGGCTATTGGGTCTAAAAGATTATAATTACCCATATTTTGCAGCTTTTTGATTTAGACAGCTCAGCCGGCTTTAGCCGGGTTTTTCGGAAAATAGCTTAGCCGTGGGGTTTACCCCGCGGTGGACAGAATAGCCACCATAATATTTCGTCATCTCCCCGAGATATGGGTAATGTATGGGTTTCTCAAAAGAGAGGGAAAAAAGGGTGAGTTCTCCTCATTGCCCTCTCGCCTTCTGCTGCGCCGCCTTAAAAACATTGACCATCAGCTTGCCGACCACCGCCATGGCGATATATATCGGAAAAGAATAATAGTATTTCCAGGTATTAAGCATATAAAGCTTCATCCAGACGAGCAAAGGCTCGGCAATAAAAGAAAATGTCGCCGCCACCACGGTGCTGGCAATTAGAAAACCTTTCCATTTAGGGAAAAACTGGTAAACAATCATATAGACAACGGGTATTACCGTAAAATCAATCGGGACCAACCGGGGCAAGTTGGGAATCACCCTGACCGGGTAATCCCAAAGGACAAATTCGGAACCGAGCACATCCAAAAACGAGGCGGAAATGTTAATAAAAAAACCGTAAGCCACAATTTCCATTAACCGTTTTTTATCCACGATTTTCCACCAGATATATAATGGAATAATGGTCAGAACTACACTTAACCACCAATTCCATTTCCACACTTCAAATTTCGTCCAATGCTCCAAAGAAAGGGCTTTCATATGTTTCTTGGTTGCCAGGTATTTATAAAATAAATCATTTAGCGGCGACATATTTTTTCTCCCAAGGCAGCGTGTTTTTCGCTACCAGTTTAGCGTTCCAGTGTGCCCACACCCAGGGCCAGATGGTTGCGTAGAATATCTTCGGCCTTGTTAACCTGTTTTTCATCGCAATTGATGATTAAAACCACTTCCGCAGCCTTGGCGTCGGCGAGTTTTTTACTTTGACGGCGCTGGAATAACAAGTCCAGGGTAAAACCCACGCCGGCGCCCAGGAAAAGGCCGATCAGGCTCCAAATAATCGGGCCCCAGTGGAGAACAAAACCGTAGATAGTGCCCAGCACCATGCCGATGGCTCCCAAAACCGCCGCCGCGTCAAACAGGCTGATCCCGTCCGCATAATTAATGGTGTCGAATATTCTTCTTTTTTCCCGGTTTTTTTTTAGCGGCACCGCCAGGATCTTCTCTCTGGAAACGCCGTTTTGCTCCAGTTCCCCGATGGCTAACTCCAGGAACGTCGAATGTTGAAAAGAAGCGATGATATACATTCCCGTACCTCGTTGTCCGTAGTTCGTCGTTCGCAGTTCGTGATTTCTCTCAAATGATTGTTGTTACTTTGCTCCCTTTAGATCACCCGGTATTAATGGTTGATTTTATAATTTTTATACCTTTCTTTCCTCGCCCTTCGATTTCCCGAACGACGAACAACGAATATCGAACGATGAGTTATAAAGGCATCTTAAACTTACTATCTTGGTAATTGTCCCGCAAAAATTGGGCTTGTTCGCTGTCAAAGAGTTTATTATACTCCACATTATTTTGATAACAATCATAGACGGTGAACATATAGAGCGAGGGCATAAATAACAACCAGTCCGGTTTAAGCGTGACAATGGTTTGGTAAAAGTGGCCGGTCAGCGTATATTGAACGCCTAGTAAAAGATGTGAATAATAAGTGATGGCAATCCACCCAGCCAGAACAAAAAAACCGGTGGGAAGCCGGTGGGTATAAAGATGGCCCAGGCCGGGCATTAAAAAGGACCAGGCCACGCCAACCCAGGGTTTTCTTTTATCAAAATAATTTATCTCCAGGATATCGATTTTAAAGGGTTTAATTTGGGAGTCTTCATGATTGGCTAAAACGGTTAATTTATTTATATCCACGGTAGTCCGGTAACTGTCCCAGATGGCATAAACAAAAACCGCCAGATATAATAAAGTCAGTCTTTGGTCCAACACTTCCTTGGCTAGATCGAACCGTCCCGTGAAAGAATACAATATAGCCGGGTTGATATGGACGTTAATGTTGATAATCACTTCCCAGACTACCAGGGTAAACCCTTTAATATAACTGCCCAAAATAATATGGCCAAAACCGGGAAAAGCCGCGGACCACCAAGCTGTAACCCAGGGGTTCCGGGCATGGATAAAATTAACCCCCAGCGTGGAGATATATCCTTTAGGACGGCGTTTTTGCCTGGCTGTTTGGTTTGAGTTTTGCCGGTTTGTTTGGTTAGGCAAAAAATTTATCCTCGTATTCTCATTTCTTTACTCCGAAATTATTATTACCACTATTATTGCTATTATGAGTCAACGTTACCCCCCCCGATTTGGTAAATTAATCCAATCAAGACCCGCCGGTTTTGATCTCTGTGCTCTTTAAAAGAGTAACCACAATCCTTCGAAGCCTAAAAGAATCTTTGCGTTGATAGGAGTAATAATTTTGGATCGGAGGATTATGGTTCTCCTTTTAAAGAAGGACAAAAGGATCTAAGCTCTTATTTCCTTCCTAAACCGGCATCTCAAACCGGGCGTCCTGATAATTCTTCCGTAAAAACCGTGCTTGTTCCTGAATGAAAAATTTATTTGTCTCCACCGTATTCACATAGGAATCATAAGCGGCAAAGGTATAAACGCAGGGCAAAAAAAGCAGCCATTCGGGATCGATAACCGTAATGGCCTGAGAAAACATGCCGGTTGCCGTATAATAAATTGCCGGCATTAAAGAAGCGAAATGGCCGGTGGTTAAAACGAAAGCAATGAAAAAAAAACCGGCCGGAAGCCTACGGGCATATAGATGCCCCAGTCCCGGGAATAATAATGACCAAAAAACCGCGGTCCACGGTTTCTTTCTGCCGAGGCTGTTGATTTCCAGTTCACCGATGATTACCGGCGGGGTAAATGAACCTTCCTGGTCCGCAATCAGGGAAAGTTGGTTTAACTCAATCGTAGAATGATAACAGGACCAAATGCCGTAAACAAATACCGCCGCGTAAAGAAGCGCCCACTCTTTTACCAATATAACTTTCGCCAGAGCAAATCTACCTGTGAATGAGTAAAGGATTGCTGTGTTAACATGTCCTTGGAGGTTAATCAATATTTCAAGCGCCACCAAAACAAATCCTTCAATATACCTTCCCAGCATGATATGGCCGAAGCCGGGAAAAGCCGCCGACCACCAGGCCGTGACCCAAGGGTGCCGCACATGGAGAAAATTAGTTCCCAACATTGAAATATGCCCCTTGGGATGACGCTTTTGTCTTATGGTTCGGCCTATCTGGTTCGGCAATTAATTTACCTTCTTGTTTTTACATTATTGCTTATAATTAGGGTTGCCGAAACACGGAGTATTATTCGGAGTGAAGTAGAACAGAATTCATTGGCGAATTAAGTTCCGGGAGAACGGCGAAATAAGTTCTAAAAGAACGACGAAATAAGTTCTAAAAGAACGACGAAATGGGTTTTAGAAGAACTAAAAGCGGAAAGAAAATGGGAGCAAACCTTTGCGGAGTCGGAAGAGATATTCTCGGACGGCTTGCCGATAAAGCTTTGGAGGAACATCGTCAAGGAAAATCAAGACCGCTTGACATTGGTAAAATATGAACCCTCGAAAACAACAAAAAATTACTTCGAAGCCGTCCAATTTACGTCACCAAGGCCTGGAGGGCCTTTCAATTCCCTTTTATACACCCCTAAATTACGGTTTTTCTCTCTGCCATGTGCATCAAGGCTCATATCCTTATATATATCATCTTGAACTTTTAAATAATCTTCTCCATGTCCTTCTTCAAAGTGCCTTATATACCTCAAAAGCCGGAATACCCAAGTTCTTTAATCAAAACTCGCGATCCTTTTTCAATAATCTCCTTATCGCTAAATTTATAGTTCCCATTCGACAACATCGGAATTAAGCGCTGGTTCAACTGTTTTTTCATTTACCGCAATATTTTTAACATTAGTTTCAATGTTTATATACAAAATACCGCATAAAGCGGCACTGATTTGATGCCGTTTTCATAGCCGAAGTTCCTGGCGGAAACGCGGATGGCGTAAGGGGGGGCATATTGGGCTTTAAAAACCGGCAAGCTGCGTGAGCGGGTATGGGTTCCGGCTTTGACTTCGATGGGAATTATTTTGTCGTCATTCTGAATCACAAAATCAATTTCCGCTTGACTGCCGGATTCCCAGTAATAAAGAATATAACCATTGGTTTGTAAGGACACCGCCGTATAATTTTCAGCAATCGCCCCGACAAAGGTATTATTAACTTCGATTGAATTTAAGATATTATGGGTGGATATGCCCGACTTCAAGGTCAATAAACCGGTATCGCCCATATAAAGTTTAAAACTGGCAAAGTTTTGATAGACCGCCGGAGGCATAAAGGCATGCTCTATTTTATTGCATTTGACAACCACCCCCGCCGCGCACAGCCAATCGATAGAGGCCCCGAAAATTGAAGCCGTCCCTCCTTGCTGGACAACTTTATATTGAAATTTCCGGTTATCCTTGGCAAGCTGGGCCGGTATGCTGTTAAAAGCAGCCATAATTTTAGCCGTTTCGGAGGTTGACGCATATTTTGCCATATCCGCGATATAAGCATTAAGAATCCTGTCTTGCACCTCACCGGCATCGATCAAGCGCCTTTCCCGCAAATAAGCGCTTACCGCGGCGGGCATCCCTCCAACAATCAAATAGTTCTTATACAAATCCAAGGCCGTTTGGTGCAACAGTTCCGAAATAGAGGTATTATTTTTATAGCATTGTTTAATCTCTTCCAATAATTTGTCCATCTCCAGGGCCCATAAAAATTCTTCGAAATCTAAAGGATAAAGCGTAAGTAAATCCGCCTTGCCCACCGGGAAAGAATATTTTTCCCGGTTTACCGCCACTCCTAAAAGACTTCCCGCCGCGATAACATGATATTCCGGAGCATTCTCGCAAAAATATTTTAAGGAAGTCAAAGCCCTTTCACAACTTTGGATTTCATCAAAAAAAATGAGCGTCTCGCCGGGAATAATTTTACGGTTAAAATGAGCTTCCAGGGAGTTTAATAAGTATTCGGGCGTGATATTGGTATCGAAATCCCTGGCGATATTCAGATTGATTTCAAAATTGACATAGATGACGTCCTGATAATTCACGCGCCCAAACTCATTGATAATATAAGTTTTGCCGACCTGCCGCGCGCCATGTAAAATCAAAGGCATTCTTTTCTCACCCCTTGACTTCCATTCAATCAGTTTTTGCATTATTTTTCGCCGCATATCGATCACTCCCCTTTATATTGTATACTGTTTTGGATTTTTAAGTCAATAAAAATAATATTATTATGATTTTTTTGGACTTAATAGTAATAAAACGACAAACTACATTTCTAGTTGGTGGAGAAGTCGATGCACCTATTTATTGGGTATTTTCCACAAATTAGCGAATATATTTTATTAACCGGTTGAAAATAAAATAAACGGAAAGCACTGAGTCTAAATGGAAGAACAACTAATCCTGGTGGATAACAATGATCGCGAGATTGGGACCGGGGAAAAAATCCGGACCCATCAAAGGGGTTTATTACACCGGGCCTTTTCGATATTTATATTTAACTCAAACGATGAATTGTTGATTCACCGGCGGGCCCCGACCAAGTACCACTCAGGCGGATTATGGACCAATACTTGCTGCGGCCACCCCCGGGCCGGCGAAGATCTGAACGATGCGGCCCATCGCCGCTTAAGGGAAGAAATGGGTTTCGATTGCAGTATTATCGAGATTTTTAGTTTTACTTATCGGGTAAAGTTATCTGATAATATTAATGAGAACGAATATGATCATGTTTTTACCGGACAATATGACGGTGTACCTGATCCTAATCCGGCTGAAATATCTGATTGGAAGTGGATTAATGAAAGAGATATCAAGGAAGACTTAACGCATAATAAAAAAAACTATACCTACTGGTTTCTAAAGATAGCTGATAAAGTCATGAAAATTTATCCAAACCAGCGAACAAATTCTAATGGACTTCAATAAGTTTTGTTTTTTGCCTTCCTGATAATCCTTAAATTTCCTAAACCTTTCGGTATATAAACTAAAATAATATCGCTGTATAATTTCAGTAAGTTTGTTAATTTATTACTCTTTGAATGAATAAATCATTGTTTTAACTCCAAAATAAATTGAATTGCTTTTTGCAATACTGGTAAAACTAATTTTATCAGTATTTTTTAATTGTTTTGGAACCGGTTTAAATAACCATTGAAGGATTAAAGCAGATAAAGATGCCGGATTTATTAGGAACCACTTTAAAGGAAACCATCGTTAAAATCAAGGACTATCTTGGAAATCCACCGGACTTGAAGGAATTGGTTTCCGGAGACGGCGCCGCCGTCATTCTTTTTTACGAAGGTTTAGTCCGTGAAGAAAAACTCCGGGCATTATTCCACGACCCGCCGTCCTCCTTTATAGAGAGCCCGGCAGCTAAGGCCGCTTTGGATTTGTTGCCCAGGGGACACGCAGTCATCATCCGTTGGGCCGGAAATTCGTCATTTTATACCATTGCCTTGCCTGGTTGGGAATTACGGTCGATTAAGGAACCTACCAGCGAGCCGTTGATCCGGGGCCCCCGCGAGGGATTTACCGAGACTATTTCGGTAAACACGGCCATGATCCGGCGCTGGATCCACGATCCCCAATTCCGGGTCGATGAAATGACCGTCGGCGCCCGGACCAAGACCGCGGTCCGGTTATTATACATCAGCGATATCGCCGCTCCCGGATTGGTTACCGAAGTTAAACGGCGCATCGCGGCGATTCAAATCGACGGAATCCTGGAAAGCGGCTATCTCGAACAACTTATCACCGATAACCGGCTGACTGTTTTCCCGCTGATCCAAAGCACTGAACGGACCGATAAGGTAACCGCCGCGGTATTGGAGGGCCGGGTGGCAATTCTGGTGGATAAAAGCCCTTTCGCCTTAATTGTGCCGGCCACTATTAATGAATTATACCAAAGCCCCGAAGATTATTATTTCAATTTTTATCTGGGCAGTTTTTTACGTTTTTTTAGACTCTTAGGCAATATTATCGCCGTGGCCCTCTCCGGTCTTTATGTGGCGCTAAGTTCCGCCAATCCGGCGCTCTTGCCCACCAGTTTCGCTTTTTCAATCGCCGAAAGCCGCCGGGGAATCCCTTATCCGGTGTTTATTGAAGTATTATTATTGGAGATTATACTGGAAGTTTTCCGGGAAGCCGGTTTACGCCTGCCGAAGAACATCAATCTTACTCTCGGAATGACGGTTGGAGTCGCGCTTGCTTTTGCGGGGATCCAAACTCATTTGGTCTCCGGCGCGGCATTGGTGGTGGTAGCCGTAGGAGGCATTGCCTCTTTTAGTTCTCCGAGTTTTTCGGTGGGAATTCCGTGGCGGATTTTTAAATTCCTACTTATATTCGGCGCCGCTTTCATGGGAATCGTCGGCCTTACTCTGACCGGAATATTGATTCTAGCCCATGCCGCCACCCTTACCTCTTTCGGGACATCCTACTTATCGCCCTGGGCGCCGATTCATCCTTATGAATTGCAAGATTCAATTTTCCGGATTCCTTTATGGAAACGGTTATTTCGTTTTCGGTCTTACCGGGCAACTGATTTGCAAAGGATGCGCAACCATCAAAATAAAGAGGACCGCAATTGATTATACGAGTGGAAAAAGTTATCAAAATTATCTTGATACTTACGGTGATGCCGATTATGATTTCCGGTTGCTTTGATAATGTGGATATCGACGAACGGATGATCGTCAGTCCCATCGGAATCGACAGCGCGCCGGATCAAAAAATGCTGGTCATTTTCAGGATGCCGATAGTCCGACCCGGCGGTTGGGAACATCAAGACTCACCCCCAAATAAAAAAAACTACATCCTGCGCTTTACTACGGCAAATGGAATATTGCCCGCCGTCATTGACGCCCAGAGCCGCGATCAACATAATATTTTCCTGGGCCATTGCCGTGCTCTGATTTTTGGAGAATCTTACGCCAGGCGGGGGCTAAAACCGGCAATGGACTTTTTTAACCGCTCGCCGGCTTTTCCGCTGAACGCATATATAGTAATCGCACGGCCCGGTGCCGCCAGTATCATGGATATTATTTGGCCCGAACAGGAACTGCACGATCAAAACATCCGGGTTTTTTTCAACAACCGGGAAAACTCCAAATTTGGAATCAAAAAATGGCGTTTATACCAAAAAATCGTCGATCCGTTAGGCGATCCAATCGTTCCCCTGGTTACCCCGAGCGACGGCGCCACCACCATGAAAATTATCGGAATGGCGGTTTTCCGCAAGGATAAAATGGTTGGAGAATTAAATTTTAAAGAGTCAAATTTATTAAGTATAATAAAATGCACCAGCGGAAAAAACCGGATTGTAGTTCCGGACTCCGGGGCGATATCCACCGGTTTTGAAGTAGCCACCGGGAAAAAACGTTTAAAAGTAACCTATCGAAATAACCATCCGGTTTTTAATTACCGGTTCAAACTAAATGCCTATTTAATTGAACTCGGCCGCTATCAACCGCCGCTTGACAATTCGCTAATTAATCACCTTCAAAAAACAAGCGCAAAATATCTTCAAAAAAGCCTGATCGCTTTGTTACGCAAATTACAAACCATGGCAAGCGACCCATTGGAACTCGGAAATAATTTTCGCATACAGCAACCAAAGTATTTTTCGGTAAAAAAATGGCCGGAAGATTACCGCAATGCGGAATTTCAAGTAAGGATCGATTTATTCATTGATAGAGTCGGTATATTAAAGTAAATTAGCTATTATCGGAATAAATTCAGTTAAGGAGCATTTATGACAAAACCGGAAAAAGTCGCCGACAGTTTAATCATGTCCCTTATTATTCATTCTTACATCGGCTGGGGATCATTATATGTCATTAAATTCGCGATTAATCATTTGACCAACAATGCTTATATCGGGTTGTTTCCGGCGGCGGTTATTATTATTCCCTTCTTTTGGATGGCTTGCGATTTAGCCCGGATCTATCCGGATATGAGCATTACCGCTATTTTTAGCCGGGTTTTTGGAAAATGCCTTGGAAAGGCTATTGCCGTCCTCGCTTTGTTTTACCTGATTTTTTTTGAAGTTGTCGCGTTCAAGGACAGCCATTTAATGATCTATTCTTATTTCTTCGCCAAAACTCCCCTTTATTTAATTACGGCTGTTTTTATCGCCGGTACTTTATATCTCGCCGTAAAAGGCATTCAAGCGATTAGCCGGCTGGCGGCGTTCATGCTGATTCCCCCGTTATGCATAATACTTTTGCTTGAATTGCTCGGTTTGACCAATATTGATTTAGTTAATATCAGACCGGTACTATCGGGGTTACCTTGGCGGTGGTTGCCGGGCGGGCTTGATTTAACCTTGATTTTTGTGCCGGGAGCGGCTATTTTCTTTTATATGCCGTATTTAAACCAAACGAAAAGCATTAAAAAAATAAGCCTATTCTCTTTAGGTATCGTATTTCCATTGTTTTTCCTGGCGCTCTTCGGCACAATTGGCGCCTTTGGCCCGGCACTAATCAAGCAAGTGAATTGGCCAATGGTTGAATTCGTCCATTTGATCGATTACCCCTCTCTTTTGCTGGAAAAATCAGGGGTGTTTTTCCTGATTGCCTGGTATGCCATTTTCTTTAGCGCGATGGCTCAAGGTTTATTTCTAATTGGGAACAATTTCAATCTTGTTTTCCCAAAAATCGCACGGAACTGGTATATTGTAGCAGCAAGCGTTATTGTTTTTATCGCGGTGAATATCCCGCTAAACATCATTTCCCTTGAAATTTTCATGCGCCGTTATCAAACAGTCATTTCCGTCTCCTTTTTGAGTTTATTTTTCATTACTTGGGCTGTAGCCAAGCTTAAAACTTTAAAGAAGTTTTAACTATTTTCGGCAGGTATAAACTTTAATTGGGCGAATCATTTAACCGAAGTTTTTATATGGTAAAAGAAAGGGTTGGATTCGGCAATGGTTAAAATTAATGAAAATTATCTGCAATTACCGGGGAGTTATTTGTTCTCGGAGATCGCCCGGCGGATTAATAAATATACATTGGAACACCCTGAAGCGGATATAATCCGATTAGGAATCGGCGACGTTACCCGGCCGCTGGTCCCGGCGGTCATTGAGGGATTTCAAAAAGCGGTCGCCGAAATGGCCGTTGAAAAGAGTTTCCGGGGCTACGGTCCCGAGCAGGGATATCCGTTTTTAATTCAGCAAATCATTGAGAACGATTACCGTCCCCTGGGCGTCAAATTATCGGAAGACGAAGTGTTCATAAGCGACGGCGCCAAGTGCGACACCGGTAATATCCAGGAGATTTTCGGCTTGGATAATGTGATTGCGCTTACCGATCCGGTGTACCCGGTTTACATAGACAGCAATGTAATGGCGGGCAGGGCCGGAACACTGCAAAGCGACGGCCGGTATTCCAAAATCGTATATTTGCCGTGCACCGAGGCCAACGGTCTAAAACCAAAGTTGCCTGAAACCAAAGTGGACCTCATCTATCTCTGCTTTCCGAATAATCCGACCGGGATGACCTTAACCAAGGATGAGTTAAGCATCTGGGTCGACTATGCCCGGAAAACCGGCGCCGTTATTTTATTTGACTCAGCCTATGAAGCTTACATCCGGGAACCCGGGATTCCGCACAGCATATATGAAATTGACGGCGCCGGGGAAGTTGCGATTGAATTCCGCAGTTATTCCAAGACAGCCGGTTTTACCGGGACCCGTTGCGCCTACACGGTAGTTCCCAAAAAAATTCAAGCTTTCGATTCAACCGGAAAACGGCATGATTTGAACCGGTTATGGTTACGGCGTCAAACCACCAAATTCAACGGGGTATCTTACCCGGTTCAAGCCGCGGCGGCGGCTGTTTATACTAGAGATGGCCGGCAACAAATCAAGGCGACAATTGATTATTATATGGCAAACGCGCAAATCATTAAAAAAGGATTGGATAACCTCGGATTTAGGACCTACGGCGGGGTTAACGCGCCTTATATCTGGCTGAAAACGCCCGATCCTTTAAGTTCATGGGAGTTCTTCGACAAACTGTTAACCGAGGTCCAGATTGTAGGTACGCCCGGTTCCGGTTTCGGGCCGAGCGGGGAAGGCTTCTTCCGGCTCACCGCCTTCGGCAGCCGCGAAAATACCGAAAAAGCCATGGAACGGATTAAGAAGATACAACTCTAACATTGTAAATATTCCACCCCGGCCATGGAAGCATACAGAGGATCCAAAGCCACCAGGTCGGTTTTATCGATCTCGCTAAGGCGCGTTTTTCCCAAACTCCGGGCTAACTGTTGCATTTCCGCCACCGAACTCAACAGGAAATTACTAAAATGCCTGGCGCCCGCATCCGGATCATATTTGGCCTCGTCTTTGCCGTAATGAAAAATTAAACCGGTGGGCGGCTCCCAGGGAATCGTTTTGGTAATTTGGGGACCGACCATGGTTAAAGCGGCAATCGTGCCGATAAACACGGCATCCGCCCCCAGGGCGAGACATTTGGCGAAGTCGCCGGCGGTCGCCAGTCCCCCCCCGGTGATTAACGAAACCTTTCCAAACAGGCCGTGCTCTTCAAAATATTTAACCGCGCGGCACAAGACCGGCAAGGTGGGCAAGCCGCAGTCATCCATTAAAATGGGTGGGCAGGCATGAGTCCCTCCCTCCGCGCCGTCTAAAACCACGATATCGACCTCTCCCGCCAAAATAAGATCCAGCTCCCGTTCCAAATAATGGGTGCCGCCAATCTTGACGGCGACCGGAACGCCCCCGGTAGCTTCCTTAAGGGTGTTGATTAAATTAATCCAGTCCCTTCGATCTTCCACTTCCGGCAGCCTGGCCTCAATTAATACATCCAGCCCGGGGATTGTCCCCAAACGTTCGGCAAATTGCTGATTAATTTTTTTCCCTTCAATCCGGACCGGTGTGGACCCCCACGCTCCCTGGCCCAGACCGATTTCGATCATGTCGGCCTGTTTGAAATATTTATCGGCCTTTGACCAAAACCCCCGCGAATATTGCAGTATGTATCGAGTGCCGTTAAGCCGAACTTGAATTAATAACGGTCCGTTGCCGGAGTTGGCGGCGGTCCCGGCGATGGCGGACGCTTTCGCCAAGGCGGTTTTAGCTTTTAAACTCAAGGCGCCGCCGTAGGACATACCCCCGATCATGATTGGAATTTTCAAATGTAACGGCTGCGAAGCTCTAGGTCCCAATACCACATCGGTTCCCACTTCGAAGTCTTCATTTATAGGCAAGCGCGATTGATACCTCGGATTGAAAATCAACCGGTCCCAACTAAAATAATGATTGGTGGTCCCAAACGGTCTTTCCAGAGGTTTGGCGGTGGCAGCCCTTAAATTGCTTTCAAAATAATCCCGCCAGGTTAATTTATTTATTATATTGAATAACGGAAGGCCGGTTTGAATAATCCAACCGTAAGCCTTCCGTCCGAAAACACGGCTCACTGTTAAAATGAACAGAAAAACAGCCGAAATGGTTCCGGTGATTGTCCCGGCCCCCATGATTAAGATTTTGAACATTGGTTAAACCAGCTCTTTCCCCGGTGGAAATAGTCCCGATTGGGCCCCGGTGATCCCGGCAAGCTCGGGAGTTAAAGCGCACAAGTCATTAACCGATAATTCCTTCAATGAACTCCAGCCCAAACAACGCATTGCCGCAACTATTTCCAATTTACAACTGGTTAAAAAGTTAGCCGCGCTTTTAGCGCCCAGGTCCACATCCAGCTTACCCTTTGATTTGCCCAGATCGTAAACCAAATCGGTGGGCGGCTCCCAGGGGATGACTTTAACGGTTTGAGTATGAGCCAAAGCCATTAATATGACCGTCCCCACCGCAACCGCGTCCGCTCCCAGGGCAAGCGCTTTTAAAAAATGTCCGGGAGTAGCCAACCCTCCGGAAATAATTAACGATACTTTATTTTTCAAACCTTTGCCGTTTAAGTAACTAACGGTTCGAGACAACGCCGGCAACGTGGGTAATCCGACATCATCCGCCAATATTCCCGGCCCATAGTTGATTCCCGCTTCGGCGCCGTCAATGGTGAGAAAATCGATATTAGCGGCGGTAATAATGTCCAATTCTCTTTCCAAATAATGGGTTGCGCCTATCTTTACCCCAATCGGAACTCCATTGGTTAGTTTACGCAAATAAGAAACCAATTGACCCAATTCAGCTTGACTACCGGCATCGGATAATACCGCGTCTTCACGCAAACCTTCTCCCGGCGGCAGTTTTAAATATTCATGAAATTCCGGACTTAGGTTCCATGGTTTATGAAAAACCGGGATCGAACCCAAGGCTCCGTAACCAAGCTGGATCTCGATCATGTCCGCCTGCCGTATGATTTCCTCGCTTTTATTCCAGGATCCCCGGTTATATTGAATGATTAAACGCTTGGTATGCTTTCGTTCCTCCCCTAAAAAAGGGCCGACTCCGGTATTAACGGCGGTATTCACCAGATCGGAGGCCTTGGCCAAAGCAATTTTAGCATTCAACGACAAACCGATTCCATAGGCCATGCCGGTAATTAAAATTGGAATATCGATAGTCAACGGCCGTTTCGCCTGAGGTCCCAAAATCACCTTGGTATCGACGGCCACCGATTCCACTACCGGTTTCCGGGACAAATAAACCGGATTTAACATCAATTTATCCCACTCGGAGAGTTTCCGGGGGGAGCCGAACGGGCGCTCCAGCGGTTCACCGGTACTCCCCCGGATATCAGCCTCCATCACGTTTTGAAAACCGACCTTGGCAAAAACATTGTACATTTCCATCAAGTTTTCCGGGTACGGATCCTTCAACAACCGCTTTATAAAAGCATCAATCCCGATATTGACCACCGGCCGCCAGAGTAGTAACCCGGCGCCAAGCACTATCAGCAAAGCGACTAAAAAGGTCGCGAAAAATTCGATTATCATAATCTACGAATTACACCACCATTTCTATAAGCAACGTCAGATATTTTCTATAGTCTTTCCTAAACGGAGCAAACATAACCATCTTCATGCTAACACCGATAAAGGCAATCAAGCGGCCATAAGGTTTTTCTTATTCTAATACCGTTTCTTTTCTTCGTGGCTTTGTGCCTTTGTGTGAGATATCTGTATACTAACAGTCAAAAAAAAGAGGCTGATAGGACAGCCTCTCATTTTATACTTATGTTTCTAATCTCAATTTTCAATAAAAACCATCGCACTAAATTACTTTCCCTGTTCCGCTTTCTTCTTATAAAATTCCTGAAGGACATAAAAAGCCATTTTACGGGTCTTTTTATCCGAGGCAATCAAGCCTTTCCGGTTGAACCCTCTTTGATACTTGTTCTGCCGCCTCGGGGCGCGAAAATCATAAAGTATCCACGGAGAAAACCCTTTGACGTAGTCCAGCTTATCAATAATCTCAATCTGTTTTAAGTATACTTCGGCCATGTATTCCTCGCAGAACATGTCGGTTTTACTGCCGTGAAACCCGGCCAGAGCGCCGGCCCCGGTCTCGGTGATGATTACCGGTTTATCGGGGGCTGAGTTTTTTCCCAGGGTAATCAATTCGTCAAAGTTCGGGTTATACCAGCCATAATATTCGTTTAACCCAATCACATCCAGAAACTCGGTCAAACGATCTTCTATCTTGATTTTTTGGTGGTTTACCAGGCAAGCCGCCGAGACCAACCGGGACGGATCGTTTAATTTGGCGGTTTTAGCCAGACCGCTCATAAATTTGAGCCTGGCGTCGGTATCGGCGTTTTCGTTTCCCACCGACCAGATAATGACGCTGGCCCGGTTTCGATCCCGTTTAATTAATTCCAAGAGCTGATTTTCGGCATCATCGTAAGTGGTTTTATTTTGAAAATCGATTGCCCAATAAACCGGGATCTCTTCCCATAACAAAATTCCGATTTCATCCGCGATTTTCGCGGCCAACTCATGATGGGGATAATGGGCCAACCGTAAGAAATTGCACCCGAGTTCCCTGGCATCCGCAAACCGCCGCCGGATATCGTTTTCATCGGAAACTTTTCCAAGTTCCGCGTCATCTTCGTGTGCACATATACCGCGTAAAAAGATTGCCTGTCCATTCAGTAGTATTTGGGCGCCGGAAACCGAAATTTGCCGGAATCCCACCCGGTCGGTTATCAAATCATCTTTGTATTGAACGAAGACCTCGTATAACTTGGGATCATCAAGGGACCAAAGCTTGGGCCGGGCGGTTATTTCCAACTCGCCTTTTCCGTCTTTTAGCATTATTTCTTTATTTATCTCTAATTCAGGAATTGTCAGGGCAACTGATTCCCCGGATACCGGTTTATCGACTGCAACGATAATTTTGACGGTTTGATAGGTATTATCCGGAACCAAATAACAAAAAAAGTCCTTGATAAAGTCCGGTTTGACCCGGAACAATTCAACATCACGATAGATTCCGCCATAATTAAACCAATCGGTATTGCGCATCGGGATCCTATCCAGGGTCCGGTTGTTATTCACACATATTTGGAGCAAATTTTCCGGCGCCAATTTTCCGGTCAGTTCCACCAAAAATGGAGTGGAACCGCCGCAATGATTCCCTAGAAATTCCTGATTCAAATAGATCTTGGTATCGTAATTAGCCGCGCCGACTCGTAAAAACACTCTTTCTTCTTTCAACTCCGGCCGGTAAGAAAATTTTCGCGAATACCAGGCGCTTCCTTCATAATTATGAAACTCCGGCTTGAATAAATTCCAACAAAACGGTACCGGGATTTCCATTCCGCCGTCGCTATCGTAATCCCAGGGTATCCGGTTTCCGTCGCCGTCTTTTGGGTCTAGAAGGTTCCAATTACTTCGTAACCCGGTATCATAAGGATCAATCGTAAAATGCCATAAGCCGTTCAAACTTTCGTGAGGCCGGTTATGAGTATAAATCATGGTGTGGTAATTTAAATTACGCGGATTATATTTTACATCATAGTCTTCCAAATGAATGTTCCCAAATTTACTTTCCGCATCCGGCTGGGCACCGGTTTGAACCGTGTTTCCTTTTATCGTGGCTGTTTCCATACTTTATACTCCTCGTATTTTTAAATGAATTATCCTTTAATTCCGCCCGTGGTAATTCCCTGGACAAAATATTTCTGGGCCGTCAAAAAAATGATTAATACCGGGATCACCGATAACAGACAGGCTGCCATTTGCGGGCCGTAAAATGTAGTATACTCGGTGGTGTAGTTGGTCATCCCCAATGGAATGGTATATAGATTCTTATCATTCAGATAAATCAACGGGGTGAAAAAGTCATTCCAAAAATAACGAAACGCAAAAACCACCTGTACCGCCAAAACCGGTTTCGATAGTGGCAGCATAATCCGGGAGAAAATATAAAACTCATTGGCGCCGTCGATTCTGGCCGCCTCCAGAAATGAATCCGGAATGGTAAGAAAATACTGTTTGACCAAAAATGTCCCGAACACGGTAAACGATCCTAACAAAACCAATGCCATGTGGGTATTGAAAAGTCCCAACTCTCGGATGATGATAAATTGCGGAATAACCGGCATTTGGGCCGGAATCATAATCGAGCTGATATAAATAAGAAACAAAGCATCCCGGCCCTTCCACTTCAGCTTGGAAAAAGCGTAAGCCCCGGTGGTGGCGGTAATCAACTGGACCAACACAATGATGAAAGTCAGCTTGATCGAGTTGTATGTAAAAATCGGAAATGATTCCATATTGATTTTTCCGGCTTCATCGAAGATAAGTTGTTTGAAATTTGTGATAATCGGCAGTTTTGGGATGAATGAAATCGGGTAATCGAATATTTCCGATTCGTTTTTAAATGCGGAAGACAACATCAGTAATAAAGGAAACAATATCGCCGCGGATGCTAAAATCGCCGCCAAATGCAAGCAAAGCCGGCTTACTATCCGTTTGATATCAAAATTGGTGTTCTTTTTGGGGAACGCCAATGGTGCCCTTAGCATTTATTTTCCTCCTTTTTCAAGGATAGTAGTTATTGATCGTATGTAACCCACTTGTTTTGACCGCGGTATTGAATAATAGTGATAATCAAAACGATTATAAGTAAAATTGTTGCTTCAGCCGAGGCAAATCCCATCTCATAATTAGTAAAAGCCCGTTTATATATTTCAAAAACGAGGACAGTGGTGGAACCGGCCGGTCCGCCGCCACTCTGACCCCCGGTCATTACGAAAATCGGTTCGTAAACCTTAAAGGAATTAATAATAGCCATAATGATACAAAAAAAAGTGGTCGGGCTAAGCATCGGTATCGTAACCCGGAATAATTGTTGAAATTTATTGGCCCCGTCAATGGTGGCCGCTTCATATAAATCCTCGCTGATGGATTGAAGCCCGCCCAAAAATAACACCATATAATACCCGAAAGACTGCCAAACCGTAACCATGATAATCGTATATAACGCCATTTTGGGACTGGTCAACCAGGGAACTCCAGACAGGCCGAGTGAAACCAAAAAATGATTAATCGGGCCTTTGCTGGGATGCAGGACCAACATGAACACCAGTGAAATCGCCACTAAGGAAAGCACATTCGGCACAAAAATAATTGATCGGTAAATTTTAGTCGCAAGCAACCGTTGATTTAAAATAACCGCAAAAATAAAACCGAGGATAAGCTGTAGCGGTACGGTAATAACTAAAAACTTCACGGTAATCAGCAGCGCGTTAAAAAAGTCGCTACTTTGAAAAGCCATGATATAATTCCGCAAACCGATAAAATTAACGGCCATCCCTCCGGAATAGTCGGTAAATGATAAACCAATCGCGGCCACAATCGGTATCAGAACAAACAACGTAAAACCAAGCAAACTAGGAAGTAAAAAAGCCATGACAGTGGTCCATTTCGTTGATTGACTGAAATTTTTCCTAATTTTCCCCCGGGCCATTACTGTCATACTCCTTTCTAAGATAAACTATCATTGAAATAGTAATTATAAAAATCACGCCGGTTTGAAATATCCGGGGGCCTCGATTTTGAAAGCCCCCGGAAAAATAAAAAATTACTTATTTTGTGGTTTTAATGATATCCTTCACACCATTGTCAAACTCGTCCATAATATCTTTATCGCTGACATCGGTGGTCAGATATTTTTGAATGATTACATTTAATAAAGCTTCCACTTTGGAACCATACTTGTTATATGTAGGCGATACTCTAGCCGCAGGTTCGGTGAAATACTTGACTGATTCTTTATCCGGGATAACCGAGCTCAACGCTTCCTCAACTTGAGGAGTGCTAAACGGCGGCAGGAAACCGGCCTTGGCCACGATAGCGGCCCCTTGCGGCCCGCCCAGCCAGGAGATAAACTTGAAGGCGGCGTCTTTTTTCTTGGATCTGGAGTAAACATGGCAGAAAGTCGCCGTGCCGAGAGTGCTGTAAGTTGAATTATTGCAAGGCATTCTGGTAACCGCCCAATCATTCCAGGTATAATTTTGTAACAAATTCTTATCCCGTCCTGCCATCATTTGACCGGGGAACCATTCTCCGATTACCAGCATTGCCACATTCCCGCCATAGAAAGCTGTCGAATAATGGAGTTTGGTGGCGGTAAGTTCCGCTTGAGGAATAATGGCCTTGCACTGTTCCAAATCTTTTCGTAATTTTAAGGCGTATAGAATCATTTTTGGATCGTAATTCGGGGTCCCATCCGCTTTAATCATATCTTGTTGACTCTGAATAACCGGACCCATGGAACAAACCATCCAGGTATACAGAACTCCGCCGTATTGTTGGCCGTCTCCGGTGGATAGCGTTTTGGCCACCTCGGCAAATTTATCCCAAGTCCATTCCCCTTTTTTCACATAATCGGTCGGGGTCGGAATTCCGGCTTTTTCAAAGATCTTTTTATTATAGTAGGTATAATAAGCGCCGCCACGGAATGGGATTGCGGCTATTTTACCGTTAACGGTTACTTGGGGTAGATATGACTTGAAATTATTAACATCATATTTATATTTTTTAATTAATTTATCAAGGGGTTGGATAAATCCGTTGCTATATTGCGGAAAGATATCTGTTTGACGTTTCTGCATGTAGCAGTCTAATTTGGCGCCACCGGAAAGAACAGTAATGATTTTCGTTTCATAATCCGCACTGGGGATAATATTGGCTTTCACGACAATTTGACTTTGACTTTCGTTAAATGCCTTCACAATACTTTCATAAGTAGGATCAGCCCACATATAAAAATTGATTTCAGTGGGTTTGGCCAAGCAAAGACCGGAACTTAAAATGACAAGCATAACCATGGATAAACAACCGACAAAAACCCAAAGTTTTTTCACAATAAAGCCCCCTTTTTATTTTTCTTGCAATCTTGAAAGATACCCGGTTGCCTGCCGAATCATTACTAACACTAATTTTCGGTTTTAGTGGAATCATTCGGCATCAACGGCACTTGCCTTTCAAAAATACTTCCGCTCTCACCTCCACCCTGGCATACCTGGTTTTTATCAAAAACGATTTTAATGTATACTTTTCATTTTAATAACATTTATGTCAGATCACTGATTCGGAAATCAATTCTCCGCAGCTTTCCCGGATTATCAATTTTGGCGGCAATACCACCAATTCATTTTGGGTTTTATTTTGGTTTTGGAGAATATCGAAAAGGATCTCGGCCGCTTTCCTACCAATCTCATATTTCGGATAATAAACCGAGGTCAACTTAACCGGAAGCAATTCACAGATATCCGTATCGTCATATCCCACCACGCCGATATCCTTCCCGACCTGTAAATCATTTTCGGCAATCGCTTGATAAACCCCCTGGGCCACCT
>JBJKPO010000379.1:0-9413 GCA_046706235.1 Bacillota bacterium
GAAATATATCCAACCTTGCCTGCAACTTCGGTTGATTACGGCATTTTGGAAAAAACCGGGAATCTGGTGGTAATCCCCACCGATTACGGTTGGGATGATTTAGGCAGTTGGAGCGCGCTGGAACGGATTTTACCCCACAATGAAGCCGGGAATGTTATTCAAGGCAATCATACCGGAGTGGATACAAATAGTTGCGTAATATACAGCCCCAAGAAAGTGGTAACCACTTTAGGGGTCTCCGATCTGATTATCGTCGAAATGGATGATGTATTATTTGTCGGCGCGAAGGAAAGGGCCCAGGATATTAAGTTACTTTTGGCGAAAATGAGGGAGGAGAACCAGGGGGAACTTTTATAAGCCGATATGTAAAAACTAATTGACTTATATGTATAACTATATTATCATTTTATATTAATTAGTTCTTGTTTCTTTTGCCGGTAGGATGGTAGAAGGGGTTTTTCAAATGTTACTTAAAGTCCGTCAATCAGAAACTTCGGGTATTGTGCGAATACCCGGTTCCAAATCGCATACCATTCGGGCCTTATTTATAGCCGGTTTGGCCGATGGGCGATCAGAAATCATCAATCCCCTGATCTCCAATGATGCGCTCTCCGCTGTGGAAGTATGCCGGGCTTTCGGCGTGGATATTTTAACCACTGATACCCGATATACGGTCAAGGGTTGTAACGGAACTCCTCAAATTCCCGATGATATAATTAATGTCGGCAATTCAGGGACCACCCTGCGTTTCGGCGTGATGACCGCCGCCTTAAACGACGGTTATTCGGTTTTTACCGGAGATTATCAAATCCGGCGCCGGCCGCTTGGCCCCTTAATTGATGCTTTAAACAACCTCGGGGCGACGGTTGTTTCCACCCGGGGCAACGGGATGGCGCCGGTAGTCGTTAAAGGGAAGGCTAAAGGGGGTGATACCTCACTCGACGCCGTTACATCACAATATTTATCATCAATGTTAATCAACGCGCCGCTTTTGGAGCGGGATACCTTAATCAGGGTGACCAGGTTAAATGAGGTTCCCTATGTGGAAATGACTTTATGGTGGCTCGATAAACAAGGTATTAAATATGAAAATCATGATTATAAAGCGTTTTTTATCCGGGGCGGCCAAAAATACCAACCGTTCACAATGACCATTCCCGGCGATTTTTCCTCAGCCACTTTTTTTATGGTACATGCGGCCATATCCGGCGCCGAATTCCGGTTGGCGAATTTGGACATGACCGACCCGCAGGGAGATAAAATGGTTTTAGCCGTTTTGGAAGAAATGGGCGCCAAGGTGATCTTTGAGGATGGGTTCATTGTAATTAAAGGCGGCCGGTTAACCGGTCGTGAAATTGATATGAATTCAATACCGGATGCTTTACCGGCCATGGCGGTAGCCGGTTGTTTCGCCACGGGCGAGACCCGGTTGGTGAATGTTCCCCAAGCGCGACTGAAGGAAACCGACCGGATACATGTAATGTGTGAAGAGTTAAATAAGATGGGAGCTTGTATCTCTGAACTTCCGGATGGCCTGGTTATTAAATCCAGTAAACTCAAAGGAGTTCCGGTGGACGGCCATGACGATCATCGAATTGTGATGGCGTTGGCGATTGCCGGTTTAAATTGCGAGGGAGAAACGATTATTGATAAGGCTGAAGCTGCTAATGTTACTTTCCCGGAATTCGTCTCACTGATTAGAGCTAGTGGCGGCAATATCCAATATTTAGAATAAATATCACATAGAAGGGGTTGACTGATATAATGAACGGTAATACTTTCGGGCGTTTTTTCAGAGTTACAACTTGCGGGGAATCATATGCGGGAGGATTTCGTAAAAATTTGAATGTTCCCAAGGAACTTTATGGCGGTTTGATGACCATCGTCGACGGTGTTCCACCGGGAATTAAAATAACTCCGGAGTTAATACAAAAGGAGCTTAATAAACGGAAACCGGGACAGTCGGAACTTGATTCGCCCCGAAAAGAGATCGATAAGGTGTATATTTTTTCCGGAGTCATGGAAGATAATTTATCAACCGGCGCTCCGGTTGGTTTGGTTATTCCTAACGTGGATATCGAGGATATTCATATCGACCAATACCGGAGTTATAAAGATATCATCCGGCCCGGCCATGCCGAATATACTTTCTTTAAAAAATACGGTGAGTTTGCCGATTGGGTCGGCGCGGGACGCGCTTCCGGCAGGGAATCCGCAAGCCGGGTGGCCGGAGGCGCCGTTGCCCAGGCTATTTTAGATACAATGGGGATTGATGTAATCGCTTTTGTGGTGGAGTCGCATGGGATTAAAGCTGCCCAGCCGATAACTTATGAAATGGCTAAGGCTAATTATCGTAAAAATGAGATAAACTGTCCCGACCTGGAAAAGGCGAAGGAAATGATTGACGATATTTTGAAGGTAAAAGAAGAAGGGGATACTTGCGGCGGAGTTGTCGAAATTATCGCCACAGGAGTCCCGTCCGGTTTGGGTGAACCGGTTTTCGACAAACTTAGCGCCATTATCGCTCATGGTATTATGTCGATCGGTGCTATCAAAGGGTTAGAATTTGGGGCTGGTTTTGAACATTCCCGGATGAAGGGATCTAAATCCAACGATCAGCCGTATTACGATCAAGATTCGGGCCGGGTCAGGTTTAAGACTAACAATTGCGGTGGTTTTTTGGGCGGAATTTCCAACGGTGAAGAACTCCGGATACGGGTAGCAGTAAAACCCACCCCGACGGTATCGGTACCGCAGCCGACCGTTAATATGGAAAAACTGGAGAATGTAGTGCTTCAGCCGATTACCAGGAGAGATCCGTCGCTTTGCCCCAGAATATACCCGGTATGCGAGGCGATGGTCCGAATCGCCATCCTGGATGCTTTATACATGGCCAGGGGATACCGGTCGCTATCAAATATCGATTCCAAATGGGACCATGTATAAACTTATAATATTTTAAAGAGGTCAGGTTGATGGAAGAGGTCAGAGTAAATTTAGGAGACCGCAGTTATTCGATCCTGGTCGGGCGGAAATTATTGAAAGATACCGGCAGCATATTAAAAGAACGGGGGATTGCCGGGAGAATTCTGGTGGTTACCAATCCCACGGTAGCCCAGTGGTATTTACAGCCATTAGTTCAGTCGCTTGCCGATGCGGGTTATTCGGCCGGATCGGTTGAAATACCGGACGGCGAGGAATATAAGTCATTTGAGTCGGCGCGCCGGATTTATGATATATTAGTGGAAGGTAAATACGATCGGAAATCGTGCCTGATTGCCCTGGGAGGCGGGGTTATCGGGGATCTTACCGGGTTTGTGGCGGCAACCTATATGCGGGGAGTTGGATTTGTTCAAATTCCAACTACATTACTGGCTCAAGTCGACTCCAGCATCGGTGGAAAAGTGGCGGTGAATCATCCCAGTGGTAAAAATTTAATCGGGTCTTTCTACCAGCCTGCGTTGGTAATTGCGGATGTGGATACATTAACGACTTTACCCGAGCGGGAACTCGGTTCGGGAATGGCCGAAGTCGTTAACCACGGCATTATTCTGGATGAAAACTATTTTCGGTTGATTGTAGCCGAACTGGCAATGATTCGCCAGGTTGAAGCCGGAACGATGGCTTGGGTGGTGGCCGGTTCCTGTCAAATCAAAGCGGGAGTAGTGGAACAAGATGAAAAAGAGACCACCGGTTTGAGGGCAATTTTAAATTTTGGTCACACTGTCGGGCATGCCCTGGAGAGTATCACCAATTATTGCCGGTTTAAACACGGAGAAGCGATAGCTATCGGAATGATTGCGGCAATTAAAATTGCAACGGAGATGCAAATACTCAACCAACCGGCGTTATGTCAAACTTTGGTTGAGATTTGCCGGGAATTGAATCTACCCACGCAGATTCAAGAGTTGCCGTTAAACGACATTTATGAGACGATTTTCCTGGATAAAAAAGTAGCATTCGGACAAATCCGCTGGATTTTGCCCAGACAATTGGGCGAAGCGGCAATTTTTACCGACGTTCCGCGGCAGGTAGTGGAAAAGGTTTTACGGGAAATGGGAGCAAATTGATGAGCGATATCATAAAGAAGAACATTCAAAAAATAAAAATTTTGGTGATTCATGGACCTAATTTGAACTGGCTCGGCAAACGGGAACCCGGTGTATATGGTTTTCAAACTTATGATGAGTTAAACGGTTTACTGAAGAAAACGGCAGTAGATTTGGATATAGATTTGAAAATATTTCAAAGCAACTCCGAAGGCCAATTGATCGATTTTATCCAGACTGAATCCGAATCGGCGAATGGTATCGTAATCAACCCCGGCGCTTATACCCATTATAGTTATGCTTTGCGGGACGCTTTAGCCGGGGCCGGGCTTCCGGTGGTTGAGGTCCATTTAAGCAATCTGTACAAACGTGAGGATTTCAGACATAAGTCGGTTATTGCTCCGGTAGCCGCCGGACAAATCAGCGGCTTCGGATTCAATAGTTACGTGCTGGGATTAATTGCTATTAAGGATTTGGTTAAAACCAAATCAAATGTCTAATGTCAAAAGTCGAATGTCTTTAAAAACAAGTGTCTATTGTCGGTCAAATGACAGTTAAAACAAGTCATATGTTAAAGGGGCTTAAAATATTTATAATGTTTTTTTCGTGTATTTCGTGACTCTCGTGGTTAATATAGGTCTATAGATTTTACTGAATAACTTTTAACTTTCGACTTTTGACATTTAACGAGTACTTAAAAGGAGTTTGGCATGAACCGGCTTCAAAAAATCCGCGAAAATATTCGGCAGCTAAATTTGGACGGCATGATCATATCTCATCCGGAGAACCGGCGGTATCTGAGCGGGTTCACCGGATCGGCAGGAGTTTTATTGATATCCCAAAACCAAACGGTTATTCTAACTGATTTCCGGTATTGGGAGCAGGTCAAACAGGAAGTAAAGGATTTTGAACTGGTGAGACAGGGCCCCAATCTCTGGCTGAGTATTATCGATTGTATCTTGAAATTGCAATGGAAACGGGCCGGTTTTGAAGCCGGCGGAGTTACCTATCACGAGTATCAAATGTTGATTGAGGCGACTCCACCGGGATTGGAGTTTCAACCTACCAGCGATCTGGTGGAACAGATCCGCCGGGAGAAGGACTTTCTGGAAATCGAACTGTTGGCTAAAGCGGCTCAAATTACCGATTTGGCTTGGGAAAACAGTTTGCGTTCGATTAAATCCGGGGTAAAAGAGCAAGAGATTGCCTTGGAATTTGATTATCAATTAAGGGTAAACGGGGCGGACGGATCGGCATTTACAACAATCGTGGCCTCGGGCCGGCGATCCGCTTTACCGCATGGAGCGGCTTCCATCAAGGAAATTTTGCCAGGAGATTTAATCATCATTGATGGTGGAGCTCTTTATAAAGGCTATCATGCCGATATGACCCGGACGGTAGTTTTAGGGAAGGCGGATCCGGAACAATTAAAAATCTACGGGGTTGTGCTGAAAGCGCAACAAGCGGCCCTTGATTGTTTGAAAGCAGATTTGCCGGGTTCAACGGTGGACGGCGCGGCCCGGGATATCATCGGCCGGTATGGGTACGGGGAATATTTCGGGCATGGGCTCGGGCATAGTGTGGGCCTTAATATTCATGAAAGTCCCCGGCTGTCTCAGACCGAAACCAGTAAAATCCCCGCGGGGGCCGCGATTACCGTCGAACCTGGAGTTTATATTCCGGAATGGGGCGGGGTCCGAATTGAAGATTTAGTTATTGTCGAAAACGACGGTTGCCGCAACTTGACCGGAAGCCCAAAAAATGAGTTAATTGAATTGTAATTGAACCGGATCGATTTTACTCGACAAAGAGCGGTTTTTTTGGTAAAATATTGGCGGATTTATTAAAGTTATTTCCGATGAATTAAATTGACGAATTTGACCGGCAAGTAACGTTAAATTTAAAATCTAAAGCTTTTTCCCGTTTAGGCCAAGCTTAGGTTATAAGGGAGGAAATATTATGATTTCGGTTACCGACTTTCGTACCGGCATGACGATTGAGATCGATGGACAACTCTATACCGTTGTCGAGTTTATGCATGTAAAACCGGGGAAAGGGGCGGCTTTTGTAAGAAGTAAATTAAAAAATATCAAAACCGGATTTACAGTTGAGCGCACCTTTAACTCCAACGAAAAAGTAGAACCCGCCCGGATTGATTTCCGTGAAATGCAGTACCTGTACAAAACCGACGATGATTATACTTTTATGGATACGGAAACCTTTGAACAGTTGACCATTCCCGGTCCGAAGATGGGTGACGGTCCGAAATACCTGAAAGAAAATATGAACGTAGAGATCCAATTGTATCAAAACGATGTAATCGGAGTTCAACTGCCAAATACGGTTGAATTGGAAGTAACTGAAACCGATCCGACTTTTAAAGGGGACACCGCAACCGGCGGTACGAAGCCGGCGACGCTGGAAACCGGAGTGGTTGTGAATGTACCGTTCTTTGTGGTAACCGGGGATGTTATCTCGGTTGATACCCGGACCAATCAATACTTAAAACGGGTGAATAAATAAACTATTAAGTTAATCGTTTTTGAAAACCGTGTTTTCTGGATGGATGGAACACGGTTTTTAGTTTTCGGTGAAAGGTATTTATTAATTGATCTTGAATTAATAAATTTAGTAAATTAATAAAGCTTCATACTTAAAGCGTTGTGAAAACCTAATTTAAAGCAGTGCACAACGCTACAACTGGTATCTAAATTCTACTTACCAGGAGATGATGAAAGCTATGATGGAACCTGAGAAATTGAGAGACGCTTTTCACAAGGTCGAAGAGGAAAACTGGCAGTTCCGCTCCTTTTTGAAAGGCCGGGATGAAGCGGAAATCGATAAATTGATTCATGATATGAACCAGGAATTGTTTATGCAAATTAATTGCATCGCTTGTTCGAACTGCTGCAAATTAACCAGCACCGTATTAAACGAACGGGATATCACCCGAATAGCCGGGCATTTGAATCTGAGCGCGGACGACTTTTGCAAACAATACTTAAGGGGTGACGATGACGGGGATTTAGTAATCAAGTCGCTTCCCTGTCCTTTTCTTACTCCTCAAGGGTGTTCGATTTATGACATCAGGCCCGAATTGTGCCGGGAATATCCCCATACCAACAAGGACGACATGATTTCCCGGTTGGTCAATCTGGTAAATAACAGCGTCATTTGCCCGGTGGTCTTTGAAATATTCGAAAGGTTGAAAGAAATTTACAAGGATGAGTTTAAGCAATACCGGGACGAATTGGCCGGTTTTTGGGGGTGAAAACCGGTTAAATTCTTGATAAAATCGAGCATATATGTTACATAAGGAGGTGTATATATACGCGCACAAATATCGACTTGGATGAAAAGTTAGTTAGTCTGATTGATTGATCGAATTCGTCAAGAAATTCATATCCAAGGCCGATTGCTTGTTCTTCATACCAGGAAAAGGCTTCATCAAGTTCAGTTTGCGCCAAAGGTAAGAGTGATATCTTCATGAGTTCTTATATTTAGACATTACTTCTTCATAAGGGATTGGCTTAATCTCGCCTTTTTTATAAGCATCCCAACGATTTAACGCTTCTTGAGCCCATATCTTATCAATATCGGAATTAGGACGGATGATGTCCCGCATCACTAAATCCACGATTCGCGCTCTTTCAATTGGCGGTAATTTCTCAATCTCACGAATCAAATCAGGTGTGGTCATGGTTGGTTCCTCCGCAATCCGGTTAATAATTTGATGATAGCATAAAAATATCTAAATAAAATCAAAAACGCCAAAGCTATCACCAAGCACGTATAATTTTATGATTTCCCCATTTATTTGGTTTTACCTTTTGAATTAATCTAACTTTTTTCATTCAATAATGAGGTCCTCAACTGTCGTAATATATTTCAGGTTTTTTTTAGTTCTTCAAAGTTTCTCCTTGAGTCTGGTAATCGGGATACTCCTCCAACCAGCCGATCCACATGTCGTCCTTTTGGTAATATATGAATTTCTTTGGTTCCATATAATAACCCCTCCGTTTGAGGTAACACTAATTTGTTGGTTGTTCTTCGCTTGTCAACCGGGCCGTAAACGACCCGGCTACAAGATGGAAGGGACAAGCCCTAAGGTGAGGCGGATACTGGGTTAATTTATTTGTTTTTGGGGATGAATCGTTCGTCAATCATTCAGCCAAGGATGGCTTCCATCTTGTAGCCGGGGTATTCATGCCCCGGTCGGCATTCATATCACGCCCTCAATTCCTCCAATTCCCCATCCCTCCGGTGATACCCGGTCTCCGCCACCAGCTGCTCCGCTTCTTTGAAATGCTTCCTAAACTTCGCTTCCATCTCTTCCTTGGATAACTTCAACGTTTCTCCATTTTCGATGATTTCATAACACTCCACCGCCAACTGATTCTTAATATTCCGGCAGAATTCAGTGAAATTTTTTAAAACATTCGTCTATTTTTAAAATTTTCCTTTTCTCAAGTTAAAAATATGCTTTTAACTGTCAACTGTCAACTGTAAACTATCAACTTTGGTATTAACCAAGCATACTCAAGAAATACTATCCGGGAAAGGAGCGATCAAGGTGCGCGATTTAAAAGAAAAATCCGCTTATTTGCGGGGGTTGATTGAAGGCGCGGGCTTTCCCGAAGACGAGAAACAGAAACTGGTTTGGACCGGACTCATGGATTTTTGCGAAGGAGTGGCCCAAAACTTGGATGAACTGGATGGGTCGCAAAATGATTTCGCCGAATATATCGAGGCTATTGACGAGGATCTGAGTACGCTTGAGAAATACTTTTATAATACCGAGGAGGATGATGAGGAAACCGGTATTCTTTTTAAGAAAGAACCAGGTGAGGTAATAATGGAGTTGGTTTGCCCTCACTGCAACCAGGAAATTTGCTTTGAAGATGAACCGGGAGATTATGAAGTGATTTGCCCGGAATGCGGTAAAGTGGTTTGGAATCACGCTGGTGCCCTGGAAATTGATCTTGAAAAAAGGACCCTCAGTTGATTTTACCGGGAATATAAATCTTTAAGCGTAAAAATGAACAGTCATAAAAGCAGGCCCGTCCCCATAGATATTATTGGAGGACGGGCTTTTTTAATATTAAGTTGCGTTTCAATAAAAAAACAACTTATTTTTAAGCCAGTTTACATTGATTAATATTTTATTTGAAAGCAAATCGGCATAAATATATATAAAATGAATCGTGATTACCAAGTGAGTATTTCAAAACATGAATCATTATCCGCAATTGCTTTATGGGTGGAAACGCTTCGTTTCTTTCCACCTGAAATAAAGGCGGCGCTGAGTAAGATCGAAAATTCGGTTTATTCGAAAACGATTGAGATCCGGTTGCGGGTCAACCG
>JBJKPO010000380.1:0-3343 GCA_046706235.1 Bacillota bacterium
TCCTCCGGAAAATCCCCGCCATCTTCAGGGACGGTAAGCTCGATCGCCTTGCCCTGGGTTTTAGTTTCAAAATTCAAATTTTTAGTTTGACCGTAAGCCTCAATCCGGTAAGTGGCCGGGAACAGGTTGATATTCTTAGCCCGTTGAATATCGGATTCACTGTTAAAGGTGATTACCAATCCTTCATAACGGTTATTATCCAAAGTCCCCAAAAAATCAACCTTCATATCCAGGCTGGCCTGTCTTGCCTTGGCGGTTAACTCCTGGCCTAACTGGATCAACAAATCGGCCCCCATCCGGTAATCGGGAGCGAGTAATAATTCAATTCCACCCTTAAGATCCAACCCTAAACGTAACGGGTCGGTTTTATAAAGACTATGCCCCGCCGGCCCCAGCAACAAAACAAAAACTACCACCGCGCAAAAAATCAAGCATATTTTCCAGCGTAAGTCTTGTCGCAATTGTATCTCCTCCTTTGTATCGAATAATAAATAAAATATAACAAAAGTTTTAAGTTAAGATATAGTCACGAGACGAAATGATAACTCTTAACTCTCAACTTTAAACTGTCTCACTGTCAACTCTTTAAGATTCGAATCTTAAGATCCGAATCTTTTTCGGAACTAGTTCGCGAACGCGAATTTCCTTCTCCTATAATCCGGATCTTCCGAACTAGTTCGCGAATTCTGATAAAATCTAATAAAGAGTAATAAAACCATCGCCGAGAAGAAAAAACCGATCTGAATCGTTTTTTTGGGAATTATGATATTTCCCCAAACAGATAACGATTGTTTCTCAACCAAATTGAAATTAAACGATGGTCCCGTATTTTCGCGAACGATAAAACACTGATCGGGTTCCTGATCGGAAGCGGTTTGGTTAAGCCGGTTTTCCACATGAACTAAGGCCGCCATCGACGTTGAAGCCAACAGTTGGGTCACCGGTGGTGATTCATGGTCAACTTTAACTAAGGTTATCCCAAATATAACCCAAGTCAAGACTGAGAGCATAATAAATCCGTTAACCAACGACCGTTTCACGGTGACCTCCGGTTACTTCTTTTTGCCAAGTTTAGGAGTCAATCTGGCTTGTTGCGCCTCGCGGGCCATTTTGGCTTTCATGACAACCACTTTTTCAGCGCGAGCCGCCCCAAAAGCAAATAAAACAAAAACAGCCAGGGAAACTATTACGGTAGCGATAGTAAAACCAAAACTCAATGTGATCCCTCCAATTCTAATATCAACTTACCTTCAGTTTAAAACATTAATCGCGTTTTAAAAACGCGCCGTTTTAAAAACGCGCTAAATAATCTTAAAAATATAGAAACACCAAAGACACTCATTCATTAATTATAACGATAACCACATAGCTTGTCAATTCATTGAAATTAGTTTGCCTTTTGGAAGTATTTAGGTAATTATAATATTGAATTCCCGTTAATCTCAATTTTAAACTGACACCCTAAAAAAGCCGCCGCCCGCCGGCACATTATCATCCGGGTTAAAAATATTTCAAAATATTCCAGCACCGGACAAATAGTGCTTTCAATTGTCAATTCCAGCGTAATGCTTCTTTTTTCCTCGTTCACGTTAAGAAAAGAATGTGTTGCCGCGTAATTAACCCGATCATGGATATCAAAAGTCGCTAAATCGGTATTACGGACCCTACTACGATGGACATCGGATTTATCGGCCAAAAGTAACGCCGCGGCAATATTGTTGACGGCTTCACCGCATTCCTCTTCATGATTACCGATTGCTCCCGCAATAATTGCGGCCTCCAACGGATCGAACCCGTTGCTCAGCAAATAATTCAAAGCAATTACCGCTCCGGTTCGGCCGTGATCAAGACGGTTCGCGATATTTCCAATATCATGCAAATATCCGGTTATTGCCCCCAACTCGACCTGGCGTTGCGGAAAACCAAGCCGCAGCAATATATTTTGAGCGATATTGGATACCAGGGTTGCATGCCGGAATCCGTGTTCCGTGTAACCAATCACCCCCAAATGCTCGTCCGCCTTTTGAATAAAAGCATTGATAACCGGATTTCTTTTAATCTCCGCCAGTGTAGTAAGAGACATCTAGTTCATTCCTTCCTTAAAACGGTGTGAGAGCCTTATATTAAGCAGTACACACCGCTTTTTAAGAGTTGTGATATATACACTTGCTGTTAAATTAAGTTAATCACAACTCTCCAAAATAAATAAAAAAAGAGCTTAAACCATACCCGGTCTAACCCCTCTTTTCATAGTTTAATCTTTTACACGGGCTACCGCGCTTTTTAACATCTTGATCTCGACTTTGTCCGCCACCCTTACCCTTATATCGTCATCATCGAGTTCGATAATCTCGCCGTGTATTCCACTAGTGGTAATGACTTTATCACCTTTTTTTAAGCTGCCCAACATTTGATTGCGTTGTTTCTGTTGCTTCCGTTGGGGGACAATCGTTAACACCCAAAATAGAACCAGCATCCCAATCATGATTATCCAAATACTGCCGGATCCGGCCGGAACCGCCGGTTGGGTTGCACTCGCCGCTAAAATTAGCCAATTCATTTTACCACCTCCTTTTATTCCAAAAATTTATTCGACAAGAAATATTATTTCCCTTCCAATCAAGAATACTTCTTTTCATATGCTTGTATTATAAAGACGCATGAATTCCCGTTTCCGTTCGTAAAAGGTATCGGTTCGCAATCCTTCCTTGATTTGATTCATGACGTTCATTAAAAAAAATAAATTATGGTAAGTAATTAAAAATCCGCCTAAAAATTCGCCGGCTTTAAACAAATGCCGCAAGTAGGCCCTGGTATAAGATTGACAGGTATAACAGGAACAATTGGGATCTAGCGGGGTAAAATCCTTTAGATATTTTGCGTCACGAATGATGACTCTGCCCAGCGAAGTCATTGCGCTCCCGTGGCGCGCAATCCGGGTGGGAAAAACGCAGTCAAACATATCGATGCCCCGTTCCACTCCCTCCCAAAGGGCATCCGGCGATCCGACTCCCATTAAGTACCGTGGGTTACCCTCCGGTAAAAGTGGTACGGTATAATCCAAAACCTCGTACATCAATGGTTTCGGTTCACCGACGCTTAGACCGCCGATGGCGAATCCCGGAAATCCAAATTCGGTCAAGGTTCGGGCGCTAATTTCACGCAGGTCCCGGTAAGTCACTCCCTGAACAATGCCGAATAGCGCCTGAGTATTGGAATGATGTGACTCCAAACAGCGTTCCGCCCAGCGGTTAGTTCGTTCCATCGCTTCCCTGGCCGCTTGATATTCGGAAGGATACGGCAGGCAAACATCGAAAGCCATTACGATATCGGCTCTCAAGTC
>JBJKPO010000381.1:0-3017 GCA_046706235.1 Bacillota bacterium
GCTTAAAAACTTATACGCGGAACTGATGGATTATACCTTAACATATCAAGATTTTCAATGCGGCGTATTGATTCAACGAATGGTTTTCGGTTGTTTGGATGATAAATCCGGCAATGGAATATGCTGCAATCTTCCCGGAAAAGCAGAAAAAAACACGCGTTTTAGAGGGGTATTTCTTCCATATCAACAAGGAGTGGGAATAACGCATGGATGTTGGGGCCCAAATGAAATGGAGCTTTCAAAACTACTTGATATTAACAGCCGGATCTACTTCGAATTAAGAGGTATGTTTGATTTTTTGGAAAGTATTTATGGCGATAACCGGTATTTGGAGTTTACCATCGAAGGTGGAAAGATTTTTTTATTGGAACATCTGACCAGGCAGAGGACCGTTACTGTGGGCGAATAATATATAAGGCACCAAATTCCTTTATTTTTGAGGCGTATAATGAGCTTAAAACTAACTACAAGAATTATGGAGCTTGAAAGTGAACCCAAATGGGATGATTTGATCAAGAGCGGTGCCGGCGGGACCATATTTCACGAATCCTGGTATTTAAAACTTATGGGCGTTAATCATGTCCTGGGTGTTTATTCCGGCAATGACCTGATTGCGGGAATGCCGTTATACGGTTCGATCGAAAAAGGGATAATATATCAAAGTACCATTTCCGTGCCGTATAGCGGTCCAGTCTTTGACGGCGCGTTTTCAAACGGGCGTCATGCCATGCTAATCAAGCGGCGCATACTTGAAGAGATGATTTTAACACTCAAAACGGAATTCTCCGCTATCAGTTTTGCCGCGAGTTTCGAAATTACCGATATCGTTCCTTATTTGCGGAATGGGTTTATTCCCGAGGTTCGTTATACTTATATCAATCATCTTGTAAATGGTGCCGGCTTTGCTTTATCGTTAATCTCGTCAGGGAGACGGAAAGATATTAAAATCGCGCAAAGTAAAGGGATCAAGGTATATGCCGACGATAATTTGAAACAATTTGACATAGCGGGTGCTTTGTTTTGGTCAAATTGTAATAATGATCAGGAAAAAGTAAAAAAGGTTGTTGGTGAAGCGGCGAGAATTAACCGCGGCAAAGCTTTTGTTGCTCTGGATCGAACGGATAAGACTATTGGAGGTTTGTTTCTAGTCTGGGATCCCAAGCGTTCATATACAATTTACTCCTACTTTGACCGAAGTGAACCGTCAAATGGCATTCCCACGGTTTTATATATTGAAGCGATGCATTATACCAAGGAAGTATTAAACCTGGACTTTATGGATTTCGAAGGTTCGGTTTTACCGGGGGTTGAAGAGTATTATCAATCTTTCGGCGCGGTCCAAACATTATATTTCAATTTACACTGGTCGATTAATCAGGCGGAATTATTAAAAACAAACTTTTATAACTATGAATAAAAAAGATCTTCACGAAACGATAAATAAAATTTATGATTCGGTGTTGGAGAAATCCAAAGATCATGTTACGTTATATGCCGGTAAACATCAATATATTTCTTACTCGGTTAAGTCCAAGCCAAACTTCGCTATTGGGGAATTACTGGAGTATATTGCGCCGCATGCGATTGAAAAAAAAGAGGTTTCATTAAAGGAAAACTGGAGTATTCATTTACTAAAATGGGACTTTGAGATCGAGCATATGCCTGAAATTACGCATACGGATGCGATGACCTTTATTAAGGAGAAATCAGGCTCATATACTTTGATTGACTGGAAATCGTATCAAAGATGGCATATTTTAAGAACGGACGTTGTTAACCGGGAGTTTATTCAAGATGTTTATTGCGGGATAAGAAGAATTATCTCAAGAAGCGCATTGAAATACGGAGCCGCAATTTTGCTTCATTCGGCAAGTTTTAATAAAAATAACCGTACATTCATCGTTGCCGGTAAAAAAGGCAGTGGCAAAAGCTTTTTAAGCTATTATGCAATGATTGCTTTAAATGCGAAATTTATCGCCGGCGATCAAACACTGATCTGGATTGAAAACGATCGGGAAATTTATTGTTCGGGAACTATCGCTTCATATCGGATCAATATTAACGATCGAAAACAGTTCTCCAATATTACCCGGCATGATTTGCTTATGGAACATGCCTTGAAAAAATATAGCAATCCGAATATCGCTGCCAAGCTTTCATTAACGCCTTATGAATTTTGCAAAATCGCCGCGGTGGAAATGGTTTCCGTATCGAAACCGGAGGTGCTGCTTTTTTTAGAAAAAGCGGAAGGTAGTATCATCGAAAAAATAGAACCGGAAAAAACAATTAAATTATTGGAAGCTAATTTATTACATGATATGATCGCCGATATTCGTGAAACGAAGCGGCAATATCAACAAAGGGATTATAAGCAAAAGATTGCAATCAACGAAATAGCCCACCAATGTGAAGCTTACATTTTACCGATAAGGCCTCCGTTAAGCATGATTGAAAGAATTTTAGCGGCGGGTGGAAATGAGGCAAAATGAATAAATATTGTAATAAAAAGTCCGAATTATACAAGGAGCGGCCAGGATGATTATCAAAACCGGCGTCTGTTCCATGGGAACCAATTGGATTGATTTTATCAAATCGGTTTCCGGGACGGGGGTTGATCATATTGAGTTGCGAGTCAAAGATGTTGATCGTGATTCGGAGTTGTTTAACAAGGATTATTTGCGGCGAATTAAAGATCTGGCCGGGGAACGGGGATTTACTCTCAGTCTGCATTCGCTGGCCGGAACCAATTTATGCGAAAAAGTGAACCGGATCAGGCAAGTTTCAATCGATATCGTCAGCGAAGCGATGGAAGCCGCCGAATCCATGGGGGCCTTATGGGTGACCACTCACCTGGGTTCAGGGGGATTCGCCAACAGCGATACGAAAAAGAAATTCGGCCGGCTGGACTTGGCAGTCGGCGGGATCGGACAAATTTTACAAAGAACGGCGGGCACCAAGACCAAATTGGCGCTGGAGAATTTACCTCGGTACCTGCCCGGGCGCGGACAGTGCCAGAT
>JBJKPO010000382.1:0-8138 GCA_046706235.1 Bacillota bacterium
ATTGAAAAACACTATGGACAGGGCGGCGAAACCGGGGAGAGGAACTTAAACCCGGTGACTATTCTTTGGCTTGAAGAAGGTGCTTCCGCGGAGCTGGAATTGGTACAAATACGCGGTATCAGTAACACGGAACGAAAGACCGAGATTCATGCCGGAGCCCGGTCGCACTTTTTAATGAATGAACGATTGCTTACCCATGGTAATCAATCAGCTACATCCAATATTACGGTTCATTTGAAGGGTGAGGACTCAAACGGTGAGGTTTTATCCCGATCAGTAGCTCAAGGGAGCTCGGTTCAAATATTTCGGGCCAGTCTTATCGGTTATACCCGGTGCAAGGGACATGTTTCCTGTGATTCAATTATCATGGATCGGGCCGATATTCGGTCCCAACCGGAATTATGGGCAAAAGACGCCGCGGCGGAACTGACCCACGAAGCAGCCATCGGCAGGCTGGCCGGGGATCAAATCATTAAGTTGATGACCTTTGGATTAACGGAGGAGGAAGCGATTCAAACACTTTTACAGGGTTATTTAAAATAAAAGCATTCACCAATCAATCACCCTCTGTTATTCTATTAGAATCCTGAAAAAATTATTATATTTCAGAACCATTATTCTCGGCGAGGATAAAAACTTGAACGAAACATAATATTTTTCGGGATTTTGATAGGGCATCGATAATATCGGGAGAATAATTTCCATATATAATAAAGCCGCTAAATTACCGATAAGAATTATGAGTAAGAACATTCGGGAAAAGAGGGGAGCTTCGATTGATAAAAGCTTATTATAAAACGTGGTTGCTCCTGGGTATTTTAATAGTAGCCGGAGGTTTTGGCGTTTTGCTTGCCGAAGATATTCCGTTTCAGGAAATTACAGTAACAGGAGTCGCCAATATTGGAGAAGATCCGGACCAGATGTATAAAGAGGCGATGGAAAACGCCTTTCAAAAGGCATATAGTAAAGCCAATCCCAGCTTGATTTCTAGTGTCAATAGCTCCGGGAAAGACCCTGTTTCGATCCAGCGTGAATTAGGAATCGTTCGGTATCAGGTATTACGGTACTGGCAGGAAAACGAGCGGTTCATGTTGGAGTTAAAAGTGGTATTTGGTAATTCCACGTTGGAATCGGCCAATTTAAGCCGGTTTGCCAAATTAAGATGGACATATCAAAGTGATGATCAGATTAAAGTAATTGCTAAAACTAAAACGGCCGTAGCTGTAAATACGACCCAAACCATTGAAGTAATTGATCCGGATAAGGGACAAAGGCTTCAACAATTTAAAATGGGACTGAATTCGCATGATTTTTACGGTGATCAATATGTAGTCCGGGAAGGAGATTACATTAAAGTCGCCAAATTAACTAGATACAATCTATTCAAACTTGTATATGCGTGGCGAAAAAAGTTTCCACAGTTCTTAAAATATTATTTGACTAGGGATACATTGTTCATAATTGAAAAGAGCGGTTTAATTAAGGCATTAAATTGGGAGGACGGCGCTGTTAAATGGCAAAAATTAGCCAGTAGCCAAGCAGATGTTGAAGAGGTCATTTATAACCGGTTTTTAATAACCTTTACCAATTCGGAACTTTGGATGGTGAACTCGGTTGGAGAAAAAGTTTGGGTAACGAAATTAGATGAAGGGTTATTGACAAGACCGGTAACCGGAGGAAATGAAATTTTTTGTCTATTGAAAAACGGGGAACTTAAAACAGTTGATCGGGATACCGGGCGGATTATTAGTACCTGGGAAGTAAAAAATCAATCACACAATAAAAACATCACCCTGCAATTAACCGAAAAGGAATTATTCATTGTATACAATGAAAATGGTCTGGGACATCTTCAAGCTTATCACCGTTTAACTGGAAAAATGTTATGGGAAATTAAATTAGATGAAGCGGTTGCAGGCTCTTTGGTTAATACCGCCGAAGCAATTGTGATTGGAGTGGGAAACCGGTTTGAAGCCCGCGATCCGATGTTTGGAATTAAAATTTGGGAAGAACCGACCTATGGACGGATTACCAAAATATACGGAATCAGCGATCAATTATTGGTAATTGCCTGGAATCGGGTTTACTGTTATGATTTTAAATAGTTATTAAAATTATCAAAGGAAAACGAAATTACCTGAGTTCCATAAATTAACGGTTGTTAATTCCGGTTAATATGGTATAATTGTATCTATCCTTCTTTTGTGCATAGAATATTATTAAAATAATTAAAGATAAAGAGTAATTATTCGGTTTATGGTCGTGCTAAACGGGGAGGTAGCGGTGCCCTGTAGCCTGCAACCCGCTATAGCAGGGTCTAACTCCAAGCTCAGGCTAATTTTCGTGAATCCGGTCGTATTAAGTGGTGTTGAGGATTGGGTCTTACGCAACAGAAACCTGCAAACCCCGTCAGATCCGGAAGGAAGCAGCGGTAAGCAGGAACTTTTGTGTGCCGTAGGGGTGCCTGGTCGGACCCGGCTGGTATGATACGTTCGGGAGAATTAAGTCAAAGCAAGGTGCACGGCCATATTTTTATATTTTTAAATTCATTCATCTAGCTATGAAAAAACCAATGTTAACCCTTTCAGCGCCGGCGAAAATAAATTTGGCCTTGAACGTGGTTTCCAAACGAACGGATGGATACCATGAAGTTGATATGATCATGCAAACGATCGCGTTGGCTGATCAGCTTACCTTTATTTGTCATCATCAAATCGAGATTACTTGTTCAAATCAGCGGTTACCGATTGACTCTGGTAATCTTGTTTGGAAAGCCGGGTGGTTGCTTAAAGAAGAAACACAATTTCCGGGTGGCGCGAAGATTCATCTAACAAAAAATATTCCAATTGCGGCCGGGCTGGCGGGTGGAAGCGCCGATGCAGCGGCAACCCTTATTGGGTTAAATGAATTATGGGGTTTGGGTTTAACCAGGGACCAGTTGATGAAAATCGGATTAAAACTAGGTACGGATATTCCATTTTGTATTTCTCGGGGAACAGCAAGGGCCAGAGGCATTGGTACGGAATTGACGGGAATAAACTCCAAGTTGGCATTGGAATTATTATTGGTTACTCCCGATATCGAAGTACCTACACCGTTGATATACCGGAAATTGCAGTTAAATCAAGTTCGGTCGCGTCCGCAAATCGAGCCGGCAATTGCCGCGTTGGAAAACGGTGATTTACTTAAATTATATTCATGCTGGGGGAATGTTCTCGAAGAAGTAGCTATTAAAGAATTTCCTGATATTTTACATGTAAAAAATTATTTTCAAAAATACGGTTTATTCCCTAATTTAATGTCTGGTAGCGGGCCTACGATATTTGCATTGAATCCTCCGCGGGAATTGGTTACTCCGTTTTTAGCGAATCTCCCTAATAATTGGTTTGGTTGTTTATCTCATTTTTTATTTGACGATCGGAATAAGCAAAATAAATAAATAAATGTAAAAGGTTAAAATAAAAATCAAAGGGTGAGATATTTGGCAAGAGAACCTCTGCTTCCAATTAAGCTGGATAATTATAAACCCTTACGTGAATTGGTTTTTGAATCGTTGCGGGAAGCCATTATTACTGGTAAATTAGGGCCTGGAGAGCGTTTAATGGAGATTCAAATGGCCGAGGAAATGGGTGTCAGCCGGACTCCGGTACGGGAAGCAATTCGAAAATTGGAATTAGAAGGATTAGTGGTGATGATTCCTCGTAAAGGAGCTTATGTGGCAGGCTTATCGTTAAAAGATATCGCTGATGTATTTGAGATTCGAGGTGCGCTCGAGGGATTAGCCGCCGGGCTTGCCGCCGAACGGATAACGGACGGGGAACTAGAGGACTTGGAACGATATTTGGTTAAAATATCCGAAGAAATTGAAACCGGCGATCTTAACAGGGTCGTTGAAACAGATACCGACTTTCATTCTCTGATTTATGGCGCAAGCCGGAACAATCGTCTATCTCAAATTATTAGTAATTTAAGGGAACAAATTCAACGATTTCGTACTACCTCCCTTTCTTACCCGGGACGAATGAAGATTGCGGTTGAAGAACACCGCAAAATCGTTGAAGCAATATCGAGCCGGGATGGAGAACTAGCTCGCAAGTTAGCTCAAGAGCATATCGAAAACGCTGAAAGCAGCATGATGAGTATGGTGCAAAGGGATCAAAAATATGGAGGTGCCTGAATGGATGCCTTGGTTTTAGCGGGGGGATTGAATTCAGGCTCCCTTCGAAAAGTTAGCGAAGCACAATATGAAGCCGAAATAGAAGTAGCCGGCCGGCCGATGGTTGATTATGTTATAGCGGCACTCCAACGGGTACCGGTTATTACCCGGATTATAGTAGTATGTGGCGAATCAGTCCTTTCGGAAACGTTAAAAGAGAAGGTAACCTTGGTCAAACCGGGAAAAACCTTGATTGATAGTTTAAATAACGGGTTAAAGACATTAAATACCGAGGAACCGGTTTTGGTTTTAACTTCGGACATTCCTTTAATTACCAAGGAAGCTCTTGAAGATTTTTTAAACCGTTGCCGACAAAGGGAAGCTGATGTTTATTACTCGGTGGTACCTAAAGACGCCAACGAGAGAAAATATCCCGGTGTACAACGGACCTATGTCCGGCTTTCTGAGGGAACATTTACCGGGGGAAATCTGGTGTTACTGTCGCCCCGGGTAATTCAAAATCATATGGATGTTTTAAATAAGGCGGTTTCTTACCGAAAAAAGCCGCTCCAATTATGTTTGATGGTTGGTTGGAAGTTTTTATATTATTTATTCACGGGAAAATTAACCATCAAGCAAATTGAAGCACGGGTGGCTAAAATGTTAAAAATTAAAGCAGCCGGGATAATAACTCCTTACCCCGAAGTTGGAATTGATGTGGACAAGCCAAGTGACTTGTGGTTGGTTAATGAAGTTTTATCCAATTAGTCCCAAACTCCAATGGCCGTTTTTTATAATACTCTTTTATAAGATCTTTGTTGAAGGAGGCAGGCAATGGAAAAGAAACTGGTTCTTACTAACCGGGCCCCGGTGCCAATCGGGCCTTATTCCCAAGCGGTTAGCTACAATGATCTCCTTTTTATCGCCGGACAGTTACCGATTGATCCGGTTTCCGGAGATTTAATCAAAGGTGATATCAGGGAACAAACTTACCGGGTATTGGAAAATATTCAGGCAATTGTCGAAAGTACCGGGACTTATTTATCACGCACCATTAAAACGGTGGTTTATATGACCGATTTAAATGAATTCAGCGGAATGAATGAGATTTATCTTCATTATTTTGGAGATCAACCGCCTGCCCGATCTACGGTTCAGGTCAGTAGACTGCCTAAAGACGCTAAGATTGAGATAGAAGCAGTCGTTGCTTTAAAGTGATTGTGATTCTTTTCACGATTTTTACATTTAAATTAGATTATTCCTTATGTTAGAAAAAATTAGGGTTAATCGGTTTGACAGGCAGGAATTTCCGTAAATTTAGGGAAATTTATATTATAACAACTTCGGTAAAGATCGGTGAAGAGAAGAAAGGTGTGTGGAGTTATGAACATCACTGACGTACGTTTAAAAAAAGTATCTTCAGACGGTAAAATGAAAGCGATTGCCTCCATAACTATTGATGATGAATTCGTAGTTCGGGACATTCGGGTTATTGAGGGGCAAAACGGCTTGTTTGTGGCAATGCCGAGCCGTAAAACCCCTGAAGGCGAGTTTCGGGATATCGCTCATCCGATTACTCCGGGAGCGCGGGAACAAATTCAAACCGCTATTTTAAAAGAGTATGAAACTTCAGCTTAACTTTTATTTGGTATGATACTAAAGCCAACTCCCAGTTGGCTTTTTTTATAAGCTCCGTCAGAAATTTAAAAAACTAATGATTGACAATAATTTGAATGATTGATATACTATATGATGCACTTACTGGGGCGTAGCCAAGCTGGTAAGGCACGGGACTTTGACTCCCGCATTCGTTGGTTCAAGTCCAGCCGCCCCAGCCAATCGGTTATAAAAGAACTCGGTTGAGTTCTTTTTTTAATATTACGGTCAACTAGTCTTTTTAGAGTTAAGAAGGTGGTTTGATTGTCTGAAACAGCAGCGATTATTTTAGCGGCGGGTCAAGGAACCAGGATGCGTTCCAAATACCCGAAAGTTCTACACCCTTTGCTGGGCCGCCCCATGCTGAAATATGTAATGGATACAGCCGAGGGAGTTGGTTCAAATCCGATTTTGATCGTGATTGGATTTGAAGGAGAGCAAGTCATCCGGACTCTGGGCTCCGGCTACCAATATATTTGGCAGCATCAACAATTAGGGACGGGGCATGCTATAATTACCGCCAGGGAAGCATTATCAACACTTAAAGGTGATTTATTGGTTTTATACGGAGATACCCCCCTGCTTCGGAAGGAAACCCTTAAAGAATTAATCGTATTTAAACAAAAGACCGGCGCGAATGCCGGCATATTAACCACTATTTTGTCAAACCCTTCCGGTTACGGCCGGATTATTCGCGATTCAAATGAAGAAATTATTGAAATTATTGAAGATAAAGATGCCGGCCCCGGCCAAAAAGAAATTCAAGAGGTAAACACCGGGGTTTATTGCTTCACTGTAACCGACTTACTCAACGCTATTAACGGGCTTTCACCTCAAAATGCTCAAGGTGAATATTATCTAACCGATGTTTTTAAAATTTTTAAAGCTCAAGGGCTTAAGGTTGTCGGACTAAAAACCGGCGGCGCCATGGAAGTGATGGGTCCCAATGATCGTTATCAATTAGCAAATACTGAAAAAGTTTTAAAATCTATCATTAACACCGGATGGATGCGGCAAGGCGTAACTATTCAAGACCCGGACTTTACTTATATCGGTCCGGAGGTTCAAATTGGCTGCGATACGGTCATTTTGCCGGGGAGCTTTTTGCTGGGACATACTACAATCGGCGAAAATTGCATAATTGGCCCTCATGCCCGGATTATTGACTCGATTGTCGAGTCGGATACCTGTATTCAATTTAGTCAAGTAATTGAGTCCCAGTTGGGCCAAGGAAATATAGTGGGACCTTTTTCTTTTATCCGGCCGGGCACGAAAAGCGAGCAAAGGGTTAAAATCGGTGATTTTGTTGAGATTAAGAATTCATTTATTGGAGAAAAAAGTAAAGTACCTCATTTATCTTATATTGGTGATACCGAGATCGGTAGCGGAGTTAACGTTGGAGCGGGAACTATTACTTGTAATTATGACGGTGTAAAAAAACACCGTACTCAAATTAACGATAACGCTTTTATTGGGAGTAACACCAATTTGGTTGCCCCGGTCATTGTAGGAGCGGGAGCAACAATTGCCGCCGGATCGACGGTTACCAAGAATGTTCCCGAAAAAGCCCTGGCAATTGCCCGTAGTAAACAGAAAGAGGTCTTAAAATGGAAATCGCCCCGGGATAAAGCTGGAAAATAAATCGGAATCAGTTTACAAGATAGGGTTAGAATGTTATAATGTGAGCGATCTTTTTATGGTTGTTTCATTCTTTAAGATATAGGGGGAATAATTATGGAACTTTCGTTAGCCGCCGAAATTCGGGAAGATGTAGGAAAACAAAAATCAGGAAAACTCCGTCACAACGGGCAAATTCCCGCTGTTTTGTATGGAGAAGGAAAACCGGTTGAACATCTTAGCGTGAATGCCCATGATTTTAAACGAATGGTACTTAAAAACGGTATGGGAAAACTTATCAGTCTGGATCTACAAAAAGGTAAAAAGGCAGTCAAAGAGCAAGTACTGATTAAAGAATGCCAGCGTCATCCTCTCAAGGGCGGTATCTTGCATATTGACTTTTTACGAGTAGCCATGGACCATCCGGTTACTATTAAGACCCCGGTTCATATAACGGGAGAGGATAAACGGATTAGGGACGGAGCTATTTTGGAACTATTGATTCATGAGTTGGAAGTTAGTTGCCTGCCGTCCAATATTCCAGATCGAATTTTTGTTGATGTTAGCAAACTTCCCATTGGAGCCGGAATTCATGTAAAAGATTTGGTTTTAGCCGAAGGAATCCGAATTTTAACCCCGATGGAAGAAGTAGTTGTTTTGGCATCGGCACCGACGGTTGTTATCGAAACCCCTCCAACCGAAGAGACGG
>JBJKPO010000383.1:0-5415 GCA_046706235.1 Bacillota bacterium
CGGGAAAACCAGATTCGTAAATTTTCGGGTTAGGTGTTATAGTTGAATCACTAACATTCCATTCTCGACGGTAAAATCGTAACGGCGGTCTTCAATCGGAATCTGAAAACGGTTTAAAAATTTTTTGGCCACGATCATTTTAGTTGTTTTTCCTTGAATTTTAAAAGAGTCCGAAGTCGGTTCGGGTGAAGGGAGAATACCTATTTTTTTGGCGTCGGGGTCAAAATATAATTCGAGATTATTAATGTTTTGGAGATACTTCTCCACTACTGGTTTATAAAAAGCAAAACGACCTTTACGATTTATGCCGATAGTTTTCGCGGATATTCCCTTTTTAATATTTTCCTTTTGATATTTTACAAAACCCACTTAAAAAACCCCCTTTGTTTCATAAGTTATCCATTAATTCTCGATCTTATTCTTAATTCCTGCAACAACTTAAAAAAAGTTTACTTTTTTATAAAAATCGGGAATAATCGGGACTATAACGGTTTTAAGCGAAATTCAACGAAATATTGCCTATTACGTGTCTTTAGATATGGAATAAAAATGTTAAAAATAGGTTAAAGATTTTTATTTTCAAACCGGTAATGTTTATAATCAATGAAAGGAGATCGAAAATTGCCTTTTAAATATCTATTGTGTGATCTTGATAATACTCTTTATTCCCATCAATCAGGGATGTTAAATTATATTGACGGCAGGATTGATGATTTTATCCGGCAAAAGCTAAATTTAACCGCCGGCGAAATTTCCCGATTGCGAAGCGCTTATTGGCAAAAATACGGGACAACTTTAACCGGTTTGATACTCCATCACCATATCGAACCGGATGAATATATCCAATGCGCTTATAATATTAATATTACCGATTTTTTAAAACCAGACCCGGTTTTAGCAAAAGTTTTAGATAATATTAGCTTTTCCAAGGCCATTTTTAGTAACAGCCCGAATGAATATATTCGGGAAGTTTTGCGAGTCTTGAAAATCGACCAATATTTTACGCGGATTTATGATATAAAGTTTTGCAATTATAACGGGAAGCCAAATCCATCAAGTTATCGGAAGGTTTTAGCCGATTTGGGGGTACTAGGTCAAGAATGCATCCTGGTTGATGATAGTTTGGCCAATATTCAGGCGGCGGAGCAAATAAAAATGGTCCCAATTTATGTAAATCGGGATCCTAAATCAAAAACCAAGTGGGAGATTCGGGAGATTTACGAACTGGAGGGGTTGATACCGAAATTAATCAAGAGTAAAATTTCAGCCTAGATTTCTTTTAATTTTTTAACCAAACGCTTGAATTTCCGCTTATTTCTTTCATCAAGCGCTTTATCGATTTGAGACATTATTTCCTGGCGTTCAATGTCGTGTTTGATGGTTTCACTCCATAGCGACAGTTCGAAATCCATTAGCATTTGGCGCGCATCGTTGGAATCCAGTAATTTCGGGTTTTCCTCAATTACTGCTTGGAGCGGTTCACAGGTGTTCCGATCCGGGAAATATAAGGTCAAATATATCGGGGATTCCCCCAGTAGTTGTAACCGGTTTAAAATTAAGGTTGGATTAGTAATGGTACTGTCGTAAGTTTTTAATAAAAATGAAGGCATACCTGTCCCTTCCGTGGAAATAACTAATAAGGGCCGTAAATAAGAACCATCCAGGACGATATGAACTTTGGTCAGCAAGGAATCGTTCTGGGCGATTGACAGTAATAACTGTTTAATCACCTCCGATTCCAGAAAGTAATTCTCGATAAACCAGTGCAGGAAATTCTTTTTGGCCCAATCGCTAATTGTTTTTTTAGTCATGGTAACTTCGCCTCATTGCCGGAAAATTATAATACCGGGTTGAAATCCAAAAAAAGCTTTGTTAGACCAAAATATCCATACCATAATATTCGGTATGAGAGGTCATAATGCTTAATAGGCAAATATTTACAATTAGTATAATTTCAAGTATGACACCATTAAAAATAGGGTTATCACAATTCTATTAATCAAAATAAGATGTCATAGAAAGGAGTGGCCGGCTTGAAAGATCCCAGATTAGAAAAAATGGCTCACGGATTGGTGAATTATTCCGTTCAACTGCAACCGGGTGAAAAAATATTGATTGAAGTTATCGATTCCGGGATACCGTTGGCATTAGCCGTTATGAAGGAGGTATATAAAGCCCGCGGAGTTCCTTTCATAATCACCCGGAGTAAACAACTCGACCGGCAATTGATGCTCGGCGCCTCACAAAATCAGTTGGAAAAAATGGCCGGATTTGAACTGGCGCAAATGCAAGAAATGGATGCTTATCTGGGAATCCGGGCGGCTGACAACGCTAATGAAACGGCGGATGTACCGGTTGAACAACAACAATTGTATCTGAAACATTATATTCGTCCGGTTACCGACCGGCGCGTAAATTATACCAAATGGTGCGTTATGCGCTACCCGACACCTTCAATGGCACAATCGGCCGGTATGAGCACCGAAGCTTTCGAGGATTTTTATTTTGAAGTCTGTACTTTGAATTATTCTAAAATGCGGCAAGCTATGGAACCACTTAAGAATTTAATGGAAAAGACCGATCAGGTCCGGTTGGTGGGACGAGATACGGATCTAACCTTCTCAATCAAAGGCTTGCCAGCCATTCCATGCGCAGGCGCCATGAATATCCCCGACGGCGAGATTTTTACAGCTCCGGTCAAAGATTCGGTCCAAGGATTCATCACCTATAATACTCCGGCTATTTATCAAGGGGTCACTTACGAAAATGTCAAGTTGTATTTTGAAAATGGCAAAATTATTCAGGCCGAGGGAAGCGATCCTGAAAAGTTAAATCATATCTTTAACACCGATGAAGGGGCGCGGTATATCGGAGAGTTTTCTTTCGGCGTTAATCCGTGTATTACCAAACCGATGAAAGACACTTTATTTGATGAAAAAATCAGCGGCAGTATTCATTTTACTCCCGGTAATTCATACCAGGAATGCGATAACGGAAATAAGTCGGCCGTTCATTGGGATTTGGTATACATTCAGCTTTCGGAATACGGCGGCGGTGAAATTTACTTTGACGGTAAATTGATTCGTAAAGACGGCCGGTTTGTTATAAAGGAATTGGAAGCATTAAATCCGGAAAATTTGATTTAGTTTTTTTGAAAAATGAAATTTCCATTAATAATATCGTCAGGGTAATCAAAAATCTTTACTCATTCAACAAATGCATGATATATGGCTTCAACCGCTTTCTCAAAATCATCGGTTTGTACTCCGACGATGATATTTAACTCACTGGAACCCTGGTCAATCATTCGCACATTGATATTGGTCCGCGCCAGGGCGGTAAATAACTTGGCGGCGATGCCGGGCGTGTAAACCATACCGCGGCCAACGGTTGCAATCAACGCCATCCGGGGATACACATCAATCGAATCCGGGTTGCATTGTCCGCGAATTTCATCCAATACTTTTTCGATTTTACCGTTAAGTTGCGAATCGGAAATGACTACCGACATGGTATCTATTCCGGAGGGGATATGTTCGAACGATATCGCATTGGCCTCCAAAATTGACAGCAGCTTCCGTCCAAAACCAAGCTCGGTATTCATCATCGCTTTTTCAACCGCGATAACCGTAAAATCCTTTTTCCCGGCAATTCCGGTAATCGTTCCCTGCGGTTTGGCGTCATTTACGATGATAGTGCCGGGATGCTCCGGTTCGTTGGTGTTTTTAATATGAATCGGAATTCCGGCCTCGCGAACCGGAAACACCGACTCCTCATGGAGAACGGTGGCTCCCATATAAGCTAATTCCCGCAGTTCCCGGTAAGTAATTTTTTCCATCGGTTTCGGGTTTTTGACGATTCGGGGATCGGCCATCAGAAAGCCGGAAACATCAGTCCAGTTTTCATATAAATCAGCATTAATGCTACGGGCAACCAATGAACCGGAAATATCGGAACCACCGCGGGAAAATGTTTTAATTCGGCCGGACGGCATTGAACCGTAAAAACCGGGGATTACCGCTTGAGGGGCTTTTTCCAACCGCTTTTTCATGGTTTTTTGAGCTTGTTCCGGATCGAGGAGACCCCGGTCGTTGAAAAGCACAATCTCTCCGGGATCAATAAATTCGTAACCGATTAAGTCGGCTAGAATCAAGCCGTTTAAAAATTCACCACGACTGGCGACATAATCCACCGTAGCTCCACCGGCTATTTTGACTTTAATTTCATTCAAATAAGGAGTAAGATCCAGAGAAAGGCCGAGTTCGGAAATGATCTCCAGATAGCGTCCGCTGATAACTTTGAAAACCTCATCAAAGGATATTGCTTGTTGAACATTGGAATGACAGAGATATAACAAATCAGTGATTTTATTGTCTTCCGGAGTCCGCTTACCGGGAGCGGACGGAACTATGTAACGGCGGTTTTGGCTAGCCGCGATAATTGCCTTGACTTTTCGGAATTGAGCGGCGTCTGCTAAAGAGGAGCCGCCAAACTTGGCCACAATAACTCTCATCATTAATCCCCCTTGAATTTAACAATTGTTAGGGTTGCCTCAAAGTATTTTATTTGGCAAGAATACATTATTATAATGATATGATTAATAAGGCCAAAAGTCAAGCCGAAGAACCTTAACCGGCGATGTATATTGTATTTTGGTAACTATTAAGCCGGTGGCAAAAGAAGCGTTATATTTATCCACCGGATTAATATTCAAGAGTGGAGTCGGGAGTCGAAATGAGTAAACCGGCAAAAATATTCTAAATTCTGTCTTGAAAATAAAATTTATTCCGCTCCGCTGATATAGCAGGAATTTTGAGGTTTCAGGTGGAAAAAATTAAATTAATATTAATTATTATTGTTTAAACTAAAAGTGGGGTGAAAACCCCCAAATTTAAGCAGTACACACCGGTTATTTTAAGAATTGTGATGTTAATACACCAATAAAATAGGTTTATCACAATTCTATTAATGGTCAAGGAGAACTAATAATGCGGATAATTCCAATCGAAGCTATTAAACCGGGAATGAAATTGGCCAGAACAGTATACCGCGAAGATGATGGAGGAATCCTGCTGTGTCCGAATATTGAATTGAAATCTAATTATATCGAGCGTATTAAGGAATTAAAATACATCCATATTTATGTTCTCGACGCCGGTGATTCGGAAGAAAGCATTATTTATGATCAAGTCGATGATGAAATTCGTTTTAAAACCAGGGGTATGTTAAAAAAGATCGTTAAGTCGTTTAAAAATGATGTACATGTAAACCTCCGGCAATTATTGCAGATTATCGAGGCAATCATCAGCCAAATCTTCGGTAATTTGGAATTTGTCTATAATATCGTCGACATCCGGTCGCCGGAAAACAATATTTTTGCCCATTCGGTGAACGTCTGTGTGATTGCTTTAATGA
>JBJKPO010000384.1:0-14871 GCA_046706235.1 Bacillota bacterium
GTGCTTTTGCCTCTCATACCGAAGCTCTTCCGTGAATAAAATAAAGGTTGATCATCCGGAATATAAATGTTAAACTGAAATTCACTTAAACTTAAATTCGGTGACTTTAAAATCCATTAAAATAAAATATACCGAATTGCGATTAAAATTATCCGGTTTGGGGGATTAATAATGCGCCAATTTATGGAATATGTCAATCCATTTTTGGGAGAACGATTGCAACAACTAAATATGGATAAGATTTTTGTCCGGGGTTCCGGTTGTGAACTCTATGATCAATCGGGAAATACCTATTTGGATTTTATTGCTTCATACGGCGCTTTACCGTTCGGTTTCAACCACTCCGAAATCTGGGAGGCAATCGCTGAAGTTCGCCAAGATAGCGAACCGAGTTTCGTTCAACCGTCGTTTTTAGGAGGCGCCGGGTTTCTGGCTGAAAAACTTATCCATTATGCTCCGGCGGGTTTAAAACTGGTTACTTATGCCAATAGCGGCGCCGAAGCCAATGAAGCCGCGCTAAAAATGGCCCGGGTCCATACCGGACGTTTGGGTATCCTTACCACCGGGAACAGCTTTCATGGTAAAACATTGGGAGCACTGTCCGCCACCGGTAAAGATCGGTATCAAAATGGATTTGGCGCTCCGGTGGCCGGTTTCGAACGAATACCCTTCGGAGATTCCGAAGCATTGGAGGCCGCTTTACAAGCCAAACCAGGGTATTACGCTGCTTTTATCGTGGAGCCGATCCAGGGCGAAGGCGGAATCATCATTCCTCCCGAAGGGTATTTATCTCAAGCTTTAAAATTATGCCGTCAAAATGGGACCTTGCTGATTATCGACGAGGTTCAAACCGGTCTGGGACGCACCGGTAAGCTGTTCGCTTGCGAATACGAAGAAATTACCCCCGACATCCTTACTATCGCCAAGGCCCTGGGTGGCGGAATCATTCCCATCGGGGCCTGTTTAACTCGTGAAGAAGTCTATACCGAGGATTTCGGCATGAAACACTCCTCCACGTTCGCCGGAAACACTTTAGCTTGCCGGGTAGGGCTTAAAACATTGGAGTTGCTCACCCGTGATGATTTCCAATTACTAAACGACGTTGCCGCCAACGGAGACTATTTGCTGAACGAGTTGAACGCCATTAGCCGGCAATACCCCGGGGTCTTTGCCGCGGTCCGGGGCCGTGGTTTAATGATCGGCCTGGAATTTCAAACCCGCTCCGAATTTTATCCTCATAATTTTTTACGGATTATGGCCGAGCAGGAATTGCTCACGCCGGTCATTTCCAGTTTTTTGTTGAATGTCGAACAACTGAGAGTTGCTCCGACTTTAAACGGAGCATCCGTGATCCGGTTGGAACCACCGTTAATTGTTTCCCGGGAGCAGTGCCGCAAAGCAATCGATTCCATTGAACGGGTTGCCGCCCGGTTGGCCACCGGTAATACCGCCGGGATGGTCGCTCATCTGGTTGGTGCTTCGATCCCGGTTCTCGAATCCATAACCATCGGGAAACCGGCCGCTATTCCCTCAAACGATACCGCTGAAGGTCGGTTTGCTTTTTTGGTTCATCCATTATATCAGCAAAATTACCTGGATTTCGATCATTCATTCAAGGTGTTCTCCGCAGCCGAACTAAAAAACTTGACTAAACGCTGCAACGATCTGATCGAGCCATTTTTAATCGGGGAAACCAAGATTATCTCCAAAACCGGACAAACGGCTTATGGCGAGTTTATCTGCGCCAGCCGCACTTCGGAGGAATTAATGAATCTTCCCAAGGAACAAGTATTATCGGAATTAGCGGCGGCAATAAAGTTAGCCAAAGATCGCGGCGCCAAAATCGTCGGCCTGGGCGCCTATACGTCGGTCGTTTCCAAAGGAGGCCGGGATTTACGCGATCTGGGGGTTGCCCTGACCACCGGCAACAGTTATACGGTGGTTACGGCGGTGGAAGCCACCCTGGAGGCGGCCAGACGCTTGAAAGTACCGATTTCGGAAACCGTTTCTGCCGTAGTCGGAGCTACCGGATCAATTGGCCGGGCCACCGCCCTGCTATTATCCGAAAAAGTCAAATCCCTGTATTTAATCGGCAATCCATTCAATCAAGAACACAGCCGGCGGCGTTTGATGAAAGTAACCGCCGAGATCTACCAATATTTAAATCAACTGGAAATTAGCGACGGCGGTAGTATTGTTGATTTTGTAAAGCGTCATCCCCTGGTTCCCGATGTCACGGCGAGTTTAGAAGCTTATCAGGAATTCGCGGAAAAGGTGATTAACGAATCTCCGATTGTATATACGGTTGAACTGGAACGATATTTACCGCTTGCCGATATTATAGTTACCGCCACCAGCCAGGTTAACAGTCTGATTAACGCGGAGATGCTTAAACTTGGCGCCATTGTCTGTGACGTGGCCCGTCCCCCCGATGTCAGCCTTGAAGTCAAAGAAGCCCGGCCGGATGTGCTGGTGATTGACGGTGGAATCGTGGCCGTGCCCGGCAGTCCCGCCCTTGGTTGGGACTTTGGATTTGAAGCGGGGATCGCTTATGCCTGCATGTCGGAAACGATGATGTTGGCCCTGGAGCACCAATACCGGCATTTCAGCCTGGGAATCGATATTAATATGGAGACTATCTCCTACATAAGAAAATTAGCCGCCAAACACGGTTTTAAGTTGGCCGGGTTTCGGAGCTTCGACTTGCCTCTGCCTGATGAAGCCTGGGAAAAGGTTTTAAAGGCAAGAACCATGTGTAATGTTCATTAAAAATTTATCCCTAAAAACGGCCAAGTATGGCCGTTTTTTTTCGTAAAAAGAAAAGAAGGAACTTTTCATGAAAAGGAATCTTTTCATAATAAGAAAAGAAGGAATTTTTCATGAAAAGGAATCTTTTCATAATAAGAAAAGAAGGAATCATAAGGAGGAATCTTATGGATGAATATCGAAGTTTAAAATAGATTTTCACATAGTGAAAATCCGTGATGCATATTGTAAAGTTTGGAAAAAGGTATAAACATCATTCCAATTTCAATTTTGGAGGAAACAATGTTAATCCGTAACGCCATCAGGAAATCCATCGAACCGCTGTTAAACAGAAATGGTTTCTATTTTGCTTATGATGCGGACAACGTCTATTTTTTCCAACATGAAACCAACCGGAAATTAAAAATACTATTTACGTTCCGGTATATGAACAAAAGCGTAGGCTGCTTTTTACAACGGGGTAACGACCACGATTTGCTGCCTGATTTCCCTCTATCCATGTTTATAGATGGGATTTCCCTCTTGAGAGTATCTAAAAGCGACGGTTTTTGGTTTTACCGGTCCGATGCGGAATTGTTAGCTGCCCTGGAGGAACAAGGCGAATTGTTAACGAAATACGGGTTCGACTGGCTATTTGATTGCCTGGAGCCAAATATCGAGGAATGTTAATTTCGACATGAAAAATCATGTCGATAGTCGAATGTCAAAGGTCGAAAGTCGTAATAAATGACAGTCGAAAGTCAAAAGTTAAAAAACGATAGCATTATAGGGGTTTTAAAGACATTTTACATTTGACATTCGACATTTGACTGTTTTTATTATTTTATAGACATTTAACCTTTGACATTGGACATTCTACATTTGACTTGTTTTTAACCCTTCCCCCATCTCCTTCCTAAATAATGATTAAGAATTTGTAATTATCAGCCGAATATTTAATTGTAACTTATCCAATCATTTTATTTTCACTCAACAAAATTAAATCATTGTAACCATTATCGCCTGTATTCCTTATATGGCGTTAAATTTCATCTGTATTTATCAACGGACATAACGAGGAGAATCTTAATGCGAAAACTATTATTGATTTTTGGGCTGAATATCATTTTAATTTTAACAATACCAATGATTGCTTTAGCCGGGACCGGTCCGGGGGCCAGGGCCGCGGCCATGGGAGGCGCATATTCGGCGCTGGCCGATGACGCGTCGGGTTTTTTCTGGAACCCGGCCGGTATGGCCCAATTGCAAAATTATGTTCCCTTTTTCGATTTGGGTATGTCTTCGCAACTTTTCAACGCGATATTTAATGACAATATCGATAATTATTTAATGAACATTGTCTATAAATCGCAAAACCGCCTCTATTTATCCTGGGAATACGCCGGTCTCGGTCTAGGGTTTTCCTCGCCCCACTTGGGGATTAACCTGTATTCTCAAAATGTTCTGGTAATCGCCGCAGCCTCATTTATTGAAGAAACCGGTTGCGCTTACGTCCAACCGGAGTATGCGCGAATCGACAGCCTGACCTATACCTGCGCCGGCAAATTTTCTCCTTCATTAAATTGGGGTATTAATATTAACACGCAGGATCGGAATTGGTATAAGATTGCGGCCGCGTATGCTCCGGGCAACATTGATGTTATAAGCGCCGCGCTTACCGCTTACGGGTGTTCCGCCGATTTCGGCTTGCTTTATCACCCGAATAACCACTGGAGTTTTTCGTTGGTGGCCAAGGATTTACTAAGCCAATTCAGTTATAATGTGTCCGTGGAAAATCTTTCATTGAAACAAACGTTACTTTGGCAGGATGATGGTCAAAAAGCCGCTATTCCCTATTACATAACCGGATTTGCTTATCAGCAACCGGACTGGCGATTTACGGCGGCCGGCGATTACAAATATCGATCCGGCGGCAACCGGGGCAATTTATCGCTGGGGGTTGAAGAAGGGCTTTTTCACTGGCTGTATTTCCGGGCCGGATACAGCCGGGACGACAATTCCCCCAATGCGCTATACAGTTGCGGGTTTGGGATTAAAGCCGGCAAGTTTACGGCCGATCTGGCCGGGATGACCTTATTTCAAAAGTGGAACGCCATGATGACGGTGAGTTGCCGTTTTTAATCGCCCTTTTCTCCGTCAATATAAGTAATATTATGTTTTACCTTGATTCCCTTTTTCCCGGAAGGCATGGTTTCGAACTCCAGCAAGTTGGTCCGGGCCAGTTGTTCCAACTTTTCCTCGATTACCGCCGGATCGGCCTTGAAACACCGGGAGAAAGCCCGGACCACTTCGCCGTAATCCAATAACGAAACCTGGTGCAGGTTTAACAGCCGCAACATCTGGCAGATGCCTAACGACAATTCATCGCTTTCCACCAGCCGGGCGGTGGTTTTATAAAGCCGGTCGATCAGTTCGCTAATCAAGGTCCGGATTACAATCGACGTTTCGTTGAGATACTCGTAAAACGAATTCTTGAAAATAACGATAACTTCGCTGTCCTCCAGCACCCTGGCCGTCGCCGTCCGTTGACGGTTCTCAAGCACCAGGGCCATCTCGCCGAAAATCGCCCCGGGTTTCAATACCGCCAACACGGTTTTATTACCCTTGCGGGTAACGAAAATCTCGACGCTGCCCCGCTTCAGGATATAAGCCACGGTCGCCACCGAACCCTCCTCGAAAATCACATCGTCCTTGGAATAATTCCGGGTGGGAAAATCAGCCATGGGAACCTCCCGCTTTCGACTCCGACATTGATAATTATATCGGGATTTCGGTGGAATTGCTTGAGGAATCTCACCCAAAGGCACGAAACGCACAAAGTTTTTATTTTTCTCTTTCCTTCGTGCCTCTGTGGCTTCGTGTGTGTTTATTGTTTTATTCTGATATTCTATATTCTCATCAACGCCCCTGTATATCATATCTTTTTTGTGCTATAATTATAGCTAATTGGAGGACGATGAATTATAAAAGGGGATTCTTTACTTCGTTATGAAGGTATGAATATTTTGGTTAAACATCTGGGTAAGGTGGATGCAGAGAAGTTTATTACTTTGATGATTAAGGAGCCATTTGATTATACCAAATGGCAAAATGATTTATGGGACAATAAAACGGTAAGGGAACTAAGCCGGGAAGCCATGGCATTTAGTTTTTCTCATTTCCTTCGTGCCTCTATGGTTTTGTGTTAGTTTATCATTTTTTATCCGAATATTATTAATTATCGCGCAAGACACGGCGCTCGCAAAGTGTTTTGTATGAGTGTTAATGCTTGCTTTTGATAGAAGTATAATAAAATAAAACCGCGAGGAGAAAATCAATGAGGGAGTTTGATAAAATTACATCCGAAGTTTTAACTTTGCCCGCCGAAAATAGGGCACAATTAGCGGAAATACTTATCCAAAGTCTGGATGAAGCGGATGATCTGGAAATCAAGTCGGCTTGGCTAAAGGAAATTCAAGCGCGAGAGCAAGAGATTAAAGACGGAACAGCAGTCTGCAAACCGGCGGACCAAGTTTTAAAAGAAGCGCGCGAACAACTCCGATGCTTAAAGTAATAATTCATAATAAAGCTATTGAGGAAATAAATTCGGCTTCTCGTTATTATGAAGAGCAAGTTGAGGGACTTGGAAACCAGTTTCTCGATGATATCAATGATGGATTGACTTGGATACGAAAGTTCCCATATACCTGGCCGGTTTATGAAGGCGAATATAAGCGATATTTGTTAAAACGGTTTCCATACGGTTTAGTCTACAGAATCGATATTGATTCAATATTAATAATCGCGGTTACCCACCTTCATCGGAAGCCGGGATACTGGAAATATCGTCACTAAACAATTATTTATGATTTATCAGGGATTTTATTCCAATGTATTAAATGAATTCCAATGCCCAATAAGATTCCCGTGGCTCAATACTCCTAAACCTCAATAAAACATACTTCCCCCCTATTTCATCAAATGCACCGCCGCATAGGCCGCGCCGTATAAGGAGATCGAGTAGTCCATGATGATGTAGACCGGGATTTTGGGCAACAACTTTCTGATATTATCATTGAAGTTTTCTTCGAAAATTTTCATGAACAGGTCGTCCGTGGTAAATAAATCCCTATTTTTCGAACCGATGCCGCCTCCTAAAAACAGCCCGCCGTAAGGCAGGAAAGTTACCGCGATATTGCTGGCGAAGTTGGCGTAGCTACGGATGAAGTTTTGCATGATGCACAGGCACATCGGATCGGGGGGATTAGAGTTGGCATGCTTGGAAATCAAAGCCGGTTTCATCTTATCGCCGGCGTTATCGATTTCCGCGAAGATACCCTCATTCTTTATCATGTTTTCCGATTTAAAATAATTATAGATATTGCAAATGCCCCGCCCCGACAGGAAAACCTCCGCCTCCGGATTTTTTCCGAACTTACCGGCCACATATTTTTTGATCCCGGCGCTTTCCGCGTCGAAGTCCGCAAAATCCACATGCCCGCCCTCCGAGGGGTAAGCCATGTAATTGTTGTCTCCCTGCGGGATCAAAAATCCCACTCCAAGTCCGGTCCCGGCCCCGATCACCGCTTTCACCGCATTATCACGCGGCACCGGATCGGCCCCGTTTAAGTGGGACAGTTTAAATACTTGTTCCGTGTTATTCAAATCCAAAGTCGGGATACCATAGGCAATGGCGGAAAAGTCATTGATAACCAACGTTTCGATCCCCAGTTCACGGGATATTTCATTACCGTCAATCGTCCAGTTGACGTTGGTTAAAATGCATACATTCCTCTCCACCGGCCCCGCGCCGCTCACGCAACACAAGGAAGGCCTCAGTTTCGGATCTTCTTTGACAGCAATTTCCATCGTTTCTTTTAATGGTTGAACCAGCCCGGAAATCTCTTGTGAACTATAAATACACTCGACGATTTTGGTGTATTTTTGTTCTTTATAGCCGACCAAAGCCAGGTTGGTATTGGTCCCGCCGATATCGCCGGCGAGAATGATTCGGTCGTAATTGTAATCGGTTGTAAGCCAGTTGGGTTTGATGGTGATCCCCTCTTTTGTCGTTTGACTAGTTTAATATAATTCGATAAATTGATTATCTTTCCTTCTATTTAAAATCGAATTCTTTCAGTTTGATAAAGAAATTAACATAGGAACATGGAACACTAATAATAATCTATGTGTATTAGGATTATGATATGTTTCAATTTTAAAATAATTAGTCGTTATGTAACTTTATCACATAAAAATTGCCATCATTTTAACATCAAGTTTACTATTTTTTTTTTTATCTTGCAAGCATTTTCTATCCAATTCCGAATTTTATTCAATAAAATATTTCCTGAAATCTACCAGAACAAGAAGGAAATCAAATTTGAATCTCGAATTTATTAACTTAAATTTTGGAATAGTATGGTTATTTCTTAATTGTAAAAGAGAAAATGGTATAAAATCAAGTTGAATCAGGGGTAAAACTAAAATGGAAAATCCCTTCTTTTGTGATGGGCCTTTAAAACCCGGTAAAAAACCAACAATGATTTGGCGAGAAAGTCTATTGGAACTGCTTTTAGAAGATATAAAACAAGCGTATCATCCATTGATTATTGGTCCAAGTCAAAGTGGAAAAACTACATTGGCATACCAATTAATCAATCGGCTTCAAATGCAAAATACTAATATTGTTATTACTATTGAAACCGGTTCACTTGCGGATGCCACAGAAGCTAATGTAATTGATTTATTCTTTAAATCAACTAAATTATGCCTTGAGACAGAATTACAACGAGTCAACTTAGATCAATTAATTAATGAAATAAATAAGATTTACAATGGGAAACAACCAAGCACTTGCTATGAATTTTCGGAATTTCTTGATGCAATCTATACTATTTTAAACAATATATATCGAATTATTTTGGTGATTGATGAAATTGAAGTATTACCCGAACAATTATTATATAACATTTTATGTCTTTTTCGGAGTTTGGCGACAAAAAATTTAAACCGTAATAAAAATCCTTTTTTTTCAATTGTAATTCTATGCCAACAAGATTTATCTACTTTTGATAAGGGTAAAGGTTCTCCATACAATATAAATGCTAAAACTCGAAGAATAACTGATTTTACATTTAATGAATTTAGTAAGATATTGGATCATGAACATACTAAAATAACTGACAAAATATTTAGCGAAGAGGCAATTAGTTTTATTTATAAGGAGACAAACGGTCATCCTTATTTAGTTCAAAGAATTTGTCAGTTAGCAGTTGAAATAATGAACGAAGAAAAATACGAAAAAATTGATGAGGAAACAGCAATCAAGGCATTAATAATTCTTTTTGAAAAAGGCAATCGGCACTTAAGAATTATTTATGATTCTGTACCACAAAATGATGAACAAAAGGAAATTATTTTAAATATTTTAAAAAAAATACCAATACCTTTTAAAAGAATTTCGCCAGCTTATCGTTACCTTGAAGATAAAGGGGTCATTATAGAAGATAAAGTTCATAAGACATGTATTTTTCATACTAATATTCATGAAAAATTATTCCTCGAAAAATTTTTTACCGAATTATCCCGAGTTCCCGGAGAGCGTTTAATCGAAGATGCATATTTATTACTGAGCATCCCAGAGATACAATTTCTAATAATTAACGATGGATTTTTTAAAGGTCTTCTTGAAAAATCGAAGGAATTAAAGAAAAAAAAGATAAAAATCACTAAAAAACACATAATAGAGTATTTGGAAGATCGACAAAAAATAACCAATAAAACAATCCAGATTATCAAAGCTTATCTATTACATTGGAACGCTGTTGTTGATATTAATACTATGACAAGAAATGAAATTCTTGCATTTCTAGCAGTGTTATTTTTAGATCGATTATCAGAAAAAGAAAAACCTAATTTGGAGGCTTTAAGTGGAATATAAAAAAAAATTACTACAATTAATAACAACAGATCCTGATGAAAGCGAACAAACTGCAAGAAAAAAATATGGTTTTTTCCCTTTCATAATACTTCAGGTAATACTTTTTAGTTTGTCCATTATTGTTGTTATCATCTCTCTATACATAAGTATAGTTTGCTTTATAGAAAAGATAACTGATTTATCAAAATTAAAAAGTATTGAAGAAGTAATAACGTGTTTTCAGCCTTGTATTACAGGTTTTGCAATGAGCCAAATTTTTATTGTTTCTGCATTTACTTTATCTGATTTACGTGTTCTTTGGTATAATTCAGAGCCTACAAATGCTAAAGAAATCAATAATTTAGTTAGTAGAAATTCAAAAACTAATCTCCTTATGGAGTTTGTATTATCATCTATTTCACTAGGATTTATTATTATTATTAACAATGTAATTAAATTGAACCTCGAAATAAGCCAAGTATTGCAAATTACTTTATTCTTAGTTTGTTTAATGAGTTTTATCATTTTAATGAAAGAATTTATTTTGCCAATTATATATCGTTACCAAGCACGTAAAGATGTTGGAAAAAATAGCGATATTCACGAATAATTTAGACACAGATTAACTATTACATATTACTATATCGATACCAAAGGAGATTATCGTATGGTTGATAAATTAAAAAAAGAATACATTCTTAGCATCCATATTGGGGTAATTAGAGCCCAATCCGCTATTATTAAAATTAGTAATAATCAACTAGAAATAGTTAATCGATCAATTATTAAAAGGCAGAATACATCAAAACAGCAAATTATCAATATTGTTAATAAGCAAGTTGAAGATCTCATTAACGAAAGTAAAATTGATCGAGACCAAATCATTGGAACCGGGATATCCAGCGCAGGTCCAGTTGATATTCAAAGAAAACAAATTTTATTTTTGCCAAATTTAGAAATGAATAGTTTTGATATCGAAAAAGATTTTAAAAATTTACCTGGACCTATATTCATTGATAATGATGCTAATTCGGTTGCTTTAGCGGAATTAAAGTTTGGTAAAGGAAGAGGAATCAACAATTTTATCAGTGTTATTATTTCTACTGGTATAGGTGCGGGCATAGTAATTAATAACAAAATTTACCGAGGAAGTACCGGGACAGCAGGTGAAATTGGACATCAAATTATAAATTACGGTGGAGCTCCTTGCCATTGCGGTACCAATGGCTGTTGGGAAGCTTATGCTTCCGGACGGGCGGTTGTTGAAAGAATGCAACGTCAAATATCATTAGGTCAAAGTCAAAATTCAGACTTGATTTCAAAAAAGGATGAATTGACATACATTGATATTTGTAATGCTGCTGATCAACAAGATTCTCTTTCAAAAGATATCCTAACGGAAAATGGGAAGTATATTGGTATCGGGCTTGCCAATTTAATAAATATCTTTGATCCTGATAGAATTATCTTATGTGGCGGATTAGCCAGGGCATATAAATATTTTGAAGAAAAATTAAGATTTGAAATTGCAAATATTATGCCCACCAAACCTTCTTCGATCGAAGTGACGAATTTTGGAGATGATGCGATACTAATGGGCGCAGCTACTACTTTTATTTATCAATATCAAAATAATAAAGAAGGAATAATCTAAAAAATGTGTGATATTAATGGGGAAGAAGCTATATTACTCTATTATGCATATGAAAATAGCAAAACCAATAATTCATTCACTATACAAAGTTTAAAACGAAGGTATAACTTTATCAAATACCTTATTCCTTCCGAAAACATCAATGAAATCTGTACTTCATTGTGTAATAAAAAGTTAATTAATTTCCAGCAACATTATACTAATTATTCCCTTTCTAGTTCATATTTAACAGATTATAAGCCTTTGGAAACTACTAATCTTATTAATAAATATATTCAAAACAAAAGACTCGAAATTATTAATCGAATTCCTTTGAGTGAGTTTAATAATTTAAATAACTCAATAAAAAACGACCCATGGATTGCTTATTTTAGTACTCTACCGGCTTTAGGTGACTGGGACTGGTGGAAAAATACCTACATAATGTCAAATCGCTATTCTTCAGTATTATCAGGATCTGAACCTATTGGAAATTTTGTCTTATGCCTTTGCGAATCGTTTTGTTTTAAAGAATTGGTTTTTGAATCCAAAGATATAACGAATGACTGGACAAAGGATGGTTTCATATATTTCCATGTAGTGATTGATACTATTACTCCATGGAATGGAATTCATCCTGCAGTTTTTTTAGTTAAGACTGATGCTGTTAATATTATTCCCAAGATTACGGAGATAAAAAATAAATTACGATTACAAAAAACGACTTCTTTTATTTTAATTGTACTTGGCGATCTCGATGCTAGTGTTAAACATGCTTTTGATGCATTATCGAACATAATAATACTTTATCCTGATGACTTGAAAAGGATAGTACTCTCAAAATCTTTAAAAGAGACTTTCCGAGATATAATTAAACAACGAATAGAACTTCGCTTAATATCTCCTTATCAAACTGACGGCCATGTTCAACCGGATTTCTGTTATGGACGAGAAAATGAAATAGATATGATTCTTGCAAAAGAAAAAGCAAACTTTGCAATATATGGTAATAGACGTATTGGAAAAACTACATTACTAAAGAAATTGGAAAGTATTTATCGCCAAACAGATAATACTATCTATCTTGATTGTAAAGAAGGAATTTTTAGTGAGGAAATTTTAAGTAAAGCACTCTGTAAAGCTATGCAATTACCTGCATACGATTTATCTATGTTACCAGATATAATCAAAGAAAAAAAGCTGAAGTATATTATTTTTTTAGATGAGATCGATGATTTATTGGATAAAATAGATTCTAACCGTGTTTTTGGTATGTTTCGGGCTTTATCAAATGAAGGTTATTTACGCTTTATCATTGCCGGTTATACCAGTTTACATAGATTATGTATGGATTTACATAGTCCTTTCTATAATTTTTTTAATAGAATCGAATTAGGATTTATTTCAGAAACTGGGGCGAACCAACTAGCTTTTTTGCCTATGCAATCTTTAAACGTAAATTACGAAAAAGGGGAATCCACGATAAAACAATTATTATTTTATTCTACTCACCATCCAAATTTAATTCAAAAAATGTGTGATGAATTAATTAAAATTTTAGATACAGAGAAGAAACGATTAATAGGAAAAAACGATATAAAAAGGGTTTTCGAAGGAGAAGAATTTAATAAATATGTTAGTGATATTTTTTACCATAATCTTACCGCTCTAGAACGTTTAATCATCCTCCAAAATCTCCTGGTGGAAGCTTTTGATGAAAAATTAATCTATGCAAAACTCCATAAAGAATGTCCTAATTTGGAAATCAATGAAATTGATGAAGCATTGCAAAACCTTAAGTTAATATTTGTTTTTCAAAAAGTTGGTAGCAAGTACAAATTCTCATATAAACATTTCCCTTCTATTATTAAAAAACAATATCCGATTGATTATCTTATCCCTCGTTTGATTAAAGAGATTAATCAGGGTATTGGTTAATAGTTAGAATTCTCTATTGGCTATTCATTTTTATATTATCGGGAGGATATATGAAAGTTTTTACTATCATTTCAGGAATTGCTTCAATTTGTTCATTATTAATCAGTTTATTTGTTGTTTCAAGAGTATATCAGATATACAATTGTCTTGGCATTACCAATGATAAATCAACACATTTACAAAAAAGAAGTATACAAAAAATTAAGGGTGATAAAAATAATCTAGCCGGGAGAGATATAATTGACTAATAACACTCAACAAGTTAAGGGTAATGATAACAACGTAGCAGAACGCGATATATTTAAAATTGATACTGTTTATATTAACCCATCTCGTCTTGATACTAATGAAAATAATAATAAAAATCGTTTTAGTGAAATTTGTAACTTTGATTTAAACGATATAATGCCTTTTTGCATAGCAACTATATCTAAAAACCAAGGATTAATCGGTTTTGTTACTGACCAAGATTCACCCAGATTTTTAAATTATTTTACAAAAAGGCTTGTAAATGATTGGGGTTCAGAAAAATTTTACCAAGACCCTATAATACCAGCAAAAATAGATAATTTACACAATGATATCTCAATAGTAATTAAGGATTTTGAAAAAACAGTACAAAATATCAATCATGATATCATCTATAAAGTTGAAATTATTAGCGAAGATTTAATGAAGGAATTTTGGGAGAATATTCGTATAATCAATACAAGAAATCATATCATTGTATTAATTGTATTACTGGCGACTTCAAAAGTTTCTTCAGCACACGAAAAACTTTTTCCATTAAAAAGAGTATGTGTTGAAAAAAACGAAATCATATATTGGACTAGGCAAATTTGTAGGTTAATAAAATGCTCAGAAGATACTATTCAATTAAAAATTAATGAAATAGAGAATGAGTGCAAATGTAAATCTATTAATGATTATCATATTGAGTTGATATATTCTTTCTTTGAAAACATTATTAGAGAAGCAGATTTACTTTTATAAACTTAATTAGTTTTTAACTAGGTCAGAAAGGATAAAAAACAGATGACTAGACATAGGATTGATACTTCAATTGCTTATCTTGGCAATGAAGATTTAGAAGAGAATCGTTTAATTGAAGATCCAGAGGTGGATTTAAATTCTTTGAATACACCACCAAAAAAACTAATCTACCGGGAACCATATATACCTAACCAAAAACTCATAGAAGCTGTTAATTTAGCCATAGCTTTAGGGCGGCCATTGTTAATCCAAGGAGATCCTGGCTGTGGTAAAACCCGTTTAGCTCATTCGGTAGCATATACATTAGGACTTCCACTGGAAGAGTGTTATATTAAATCCACAAGTCATGCCAAAGATTTACTTTATACATATGACGCTGTAAATAGGCTTTATGATGCCCAATTAGGTGACAGTGGCCCAAAAGATGATAATGGAAATCCATTGTGTAAAAATATAAAAAACTATATTCGATTTGGACCGCTTGGAAATGCAATTATACGGGCAACTTACGGCCGGCGATCAGTCGTTTTAATTGATGAAATCGATAAAGCTGATTTAGATTTTCCAAATGATTTATTGCTTGAATTAGATAGGATGGAATTTTCAATTAGTGAATTTCCCAGTATGCGTTATGTAATTC
>JBJKPO010000385.1:0-9309 GCA_046706235.1 Bacillota bacterium
GTAGAGATACCGTTGCCATGATCGATAGCCACAAAATTGCCGTAACCGCCTTTCCAACCGCTGACCAGCACGATGCCGTTATCTGCGGCCAATACTGTCGTACCGCTTGGAACGGCGATATCCTGGCCGTTATGAAATTTTTTTCTTCTTAAAATCGGATGTAACCGCCACCCAAAACTGGAAGTTAATCTCCCGTGAACCGGCCATATCATATGACCGGTTCCCAGGATCCGTCTCGGATCCTTTTGTTCGTTTCTTTGAATGGCCGCTTCGATTTCCCGGGAAGTTTGTTCATATTCTCTAAGTGCTTTTTCCAGTTTTGCCCGATCCTTTTGAATCGAGGTCAATTCTTCTTTGGTTTTGCCCATCGTAACCGAAACTTTTCGCTGTTCTTGCGAAACCCGATCCCGCAGGACGACCATTTTTTGATATTGATTTTCAACTTGTTGCTTCTTGGCCGCGACCATGGTATGTTTTGATTCAATAGTTACTTTTGCTGTGCGGATATCACTGATTAATTGTAAATCGGTTTTAATGTAATAAGATACGGCTTCAAAGCGGTTGACAAATTCATCGTAGTCTTTGGCATTTAATACAATTTCCAAATATGATTGAAAACCATATTTATAAATAGCAACCAGCCTTTGATTGAGCAGTTCCTGCCTCATTTGTTGGCTTTGTTCCAATTTACTTAAATTGTTTTGCAAGTTCTGCAATTCCCGTTGAGTAACCTTGAGTTTAGTTTGGGTAAATTTCAATTGATCCTTAATCCGGTCGCGGTTTTGTTCCAACCGGGACAATTCCCGTTGTTGCTTAAATAAATTGCCAAGCGTTGATTTTTCCTTTTTCTTTTTGACTAAAATATCCTTTTTAGTCTGTTGAATCAGTCGATCAATGGTCTTTTTATCGGAGCCGTTACTCCCGACTACGATTGAGGCCAATAAAAAAACGATAATCAAACTTCCCACCCAAAAAATAAAAGGTCGCCGCACCTAAAGCCCCCCTTGCTATGTAAATGTGCGAATATAGATGAATTCAATAATTCAATGGTTTTTACTTGATAGTTATTTATTTTTTTTTAAACCATCGATTTTTGACTCTGTAATCCATAAATGATTTAAATGAATAGTGAGTTGGATGTCGAATAGTTTATTTAAAAACTCCTGTTATCTTCTAAATCGGAGTATCGCTTAAAAACCTTAATCTTTTTTATACTTTCTCCGGTGGATTAATATATTTCTATTTGCTATACACTAAAATATCGAAGGAGTTATCCAAACATGTTACGCAACGATTATTTAATGCGTTTAATCGAACAGTTCACCCAGGCAACTGCCTTGATCTTGGGATTTAAAAAGGCAAAGAAATATAAAAACTCACTGGCGGCCATTCAAGATACCGTCCAACAGATTTTCGGGGTCGACGCCAAATTTATCGATACCATTCCCGAAGAAGATCTGTTGATCCTGCTGAAGGTTAATGGAAATGTCGACCCGGATCGGGCGGTTATGATTGCCGCGCTTCAACGGATAACCGGTGAAATATTCGAGGAGCGAAATGATTCCGACGCGAGTTATTTTGCGTATCTTAAATCATTGACTTTATATTTGGAAGTTGCAATCAGTCCCGAGGAACCAATTTTTTCCGAATATCCAACTGAAATTGAACCGTTGCTTACTAAATTGGAACCCTATGAATTGCCTTATCAAACCAAGCATCGCTTGTGGCGTTATTATGAAAAGACCGGTAACTACGCCAAGGCTGAGGATATTTTAGATGAGTTGATTGAAACCGGTGAATCCCAAGGCGATATTCTCAGCCAGGGAATAAGTTTTTATAAACGATTATTGGTTAAAACCGATGCTGATTTAAACGCCGGAAACCTGCCCCGCGAAGAAGTGGAGGAAGGTTTAACGAGACTTAATCTGTTATTATCGAGAAAATGAACTTATATTGTAAGAAGGAATTTTAAATAACACCGGAGAAAATGGGAGTAAATACTTCGGGAGGTTCTTAATGCAGCAGATACTTTTCATCGCCGCCGGGGGCTGTGCCGGGGCGCTTTCCCGTTATGGGTTATCCAAATATATTTCCCAAAACGTGAATGTCATTTTCCCTTGGGGAACATTGATTATCAACCTGACCGGTTCCTTTTTGATTGGTTTTTTCTTTGCCCTTTTCGATAAGGCAATCATTCCGTCCGAATGGCGCGGTTTTATCACAATCGGTTTTTTAGGCGCTTTTACCACTTTTTCGACATTCAGCCTGGAAACACTGAATTTATTACGAGAAGGAGAAATAAAAACCGGTTTGATAAATATCCTGGCCAGTAATATTCTGGGGATTATTTTAGTATTTATCGGTATGGAGTTTTCCCGCTTTTTAGTCAAAATATTAGCGCGGTAGGAGGCGACCAGCGATGCAACTTCCCGATCAAGCAATGTTACTTAGGGTTTTTATCGGTGAAAGCGATAAATATAAAGGCAAGCCGCTTTATGAGCAAATTGTGTTAAAAGCACGGGAATTAAACCTGGCCGGGGCCACCGCAATCCGGGGCATTATGGGATATGGTGCGGACAGCCGGATTCATGCCGCCAAATTACTGGAGTTATCCCTGGATTTACCCATCGTGGTGGAAATCGTGGATATTGAGGAGAACCTTAATAAACTATTGCCTTTTTTGGATCAAACAGTAAAAGAAGGGCTGGTTACCTTGGAAAAAGTAAAGGTGATCACCTACCGGCACAGCCATAAGTAATATTCACAGGAGGCAATCATGCTAAAAACTCAAAATATCGAAGTTTTCAATCTGCGCGGCGCGTTGAGGGGCATGCGCAATCCTATGGCCAGTTGGCATTTAGCCGATTCTCTCTTCGATGAAACCAACGGTTCGTTAATTAACCTCGGCGCCAATGACCGGAAACTCGCTTTGAAACTCGTGACGGCCGGACGCGATCACTCGAAATTTTTACGCCAAATATTCATAAGCATGGATATCACCGCCCCCGACTATTGGTGGAAAGAGATGGATACCTATAAAGTGGCCACCGTTTCCAACAGCACCAGTACCATGCATAAATTAACCTCGAAACCGCTAACCGCGGCCGATTTTAGCTGGGATGAAACCACGCCGTTTCGAACCAAACTCCTGGATCACCTTAATGAACTCATCGCGGTGTATAAAGATTTAATGGAAAAAAAACAAACCGGACCGGCCAAAAACTGCTGGCGGGAATTGATTCAAGACCTGCCCATGAGTTACAATTATACCCGCACCTGGACCGGAAACTACGAAAATCTTCGTAACATCTACCATGCCCGCCGCAATCACAACCTGGCCGAATGGCATACTTTTTGCGATACAATTGCCGCATTGCCCTGTGGTGAATTGATAACAATCGGGAGTTCCACCGCTGAGGTTCATTCATGATTTAGTGGTTTCTAAACTGGGGACTATAAAAAAGACTGCTGTTTTAAAAAGAAGCAGTCTTACATAAGAATCAATTTTGTTTATACTAATTCAGTTGATCAAATTATAACATATAACAAGTATCTATCCTGTAACCCTATCCATAAAAAATATTTTTGAACTAAAGTAAAAACTAGAAGCAAGAAATGAATTTAACCAGCAATCACTTTTTTTGTTTAACTGTTCTCCCTGTTGGAGAATTTGAATTAAATAATGGACGTATTCTATATCCAATATTTTTAATGTCCCTTTCCTTTGCATCTTTTAACATGTTTTCTAATAAAAAATCCTTTTCTTCTTTAGCCGTCTTTTTCATAACAAATAATTTATTAAATAAGGATTTGTATATTAACTGATTTTCAAAAACTCTGGTACCACCGCAATATTTTTAAGCCGGTTTCAGGGTCGGCGTAATCCTTCAAATTCATCTCCCAGGCACAATGGATGAAGAATGAGTATTGGTTCTAACTCTCCAAATAAACCTTGATCCGCTCTTTGGTCTCATCCGATAATTGAGCAATTTCTTCATCGGTTATAACCCGGCGTTTGATTAAAAATAAAATATTGAAGATTATATCGCCCCGGCTCCAATCGTCGAAACAATCGGCAACTATCTTGTCCCATTTTTTGATGAGTTTATAAATCTTGAGGTATTGTTGATGAACATCCGGCGTCCGCTTTTCGATGCTGCTTTCCGCCTGGAGATCATCCAAAATCCGGTTGCACAATCGATCCAGCAAGGGCTTTTTGAGGTTCCTCAGATATTTCCAATCGGATTCTTTAATATCAGTCATGGCTATGTTCCTTTTTTATTTGTTGATCCTTCGACCCCGACCGTGGTATGAATACCACGGCTACGAGATGGAAGCCGTCCATGGCTGAATGAATGACGAATGATTCATCTCTAAAATCTAACCTTTTCATCCAGTGTCCGTATCTAATGATGTGCTGAAGCTCCATCTCCAAGATCAAAGATTAACCCAAATCCCGCCCCACCTCAGGGCTTGTCCCTTCCACCTTGTAGCCGGTGGATTTATCCTCCGGTCGGCGGCGGAGGCGGCATCATTGATTGGGCGATCATCCGGCTTTAGATTGATGAGGGAATTGAAAAAATCTGTTGACGATCCTCCGACCCCAACCGTGGCATGAATACCACGGCTAAAAGGTGGAAGCCGTCCTTGGCTAAATTATTGACGAATGATTCATCCCTAAAATCTAAATATATATTGCCTCATCTTCATAGCCGGATGGTTTATCATCCAGGGTCCGTAGCTCATGGTATGTTATATGATTCATCCCCAAGATTAAAGATTAGCCCGATAGCCCGTCCCACCCCAGGGCTTGCCCCTTCCACCTTGTAGCCGGTGGATTTATCCTCCGGTCGGCAGCGGAGGCGACATCATTGATTGGGCGATCCTCTGGCTCTGAATTGGTGGAATCAAATCGATAGACCATATCAGTCCAGGCTAATTGCCGAGGCAAAGATAGATACCTTATTGGAACCTAGATATTTTATAAAGTCTTCTTCGCTCATTTCCGCCAAATCCGCGCATTGACCAAGGGATAGTTTTTTTTCATCATATAATTTAAGCGCTGTCCAACGTTTTATGTCCAGAGCCAGTTCATTGTCTGATTCACGAAGCGTTAACAGGATCTCACCGGGTATTGATATATTGATATTTACATTTTTCATGAGGTCACTCCCTAAATATAGTAATTCTATTATATCCTAAAACCATTCTACTTTAAAAGATTAATATATTCGTATATCGGCCTTTACGGACAATTTCATGATCAATTAGCGAATTTACAGAATTAAAAAACCTTCAAATCCTTTATTCTGTTCATTCTAAAATCCTGACGCCTCCAAACCGGGAGGCGCAATCCTGATTCAGACAATGTTTTTGATCATTTAACCCCCGCCAATCCCCGTCTCCCAACCGGAGGCGCCTAATCCTGTAAATCCTTATCAAACTTATTCTGCTCCATCACCACATTTGTCAAATCAGGTTTCTGGTTCCCGGCTTGAAAAAAGTCCACATCATTCTCTGTGATCCGGGAGTCTTGAATATGTATTCCCTGAGCTCCATTCACTTTAAATAAAGCTCCTTCATTATCCGTAAACTTATGAGTGCTGTTTTTGCTTATATCTCAATTGAAAAAAGTGACATTTTCACATTGAGTGACCACCAATAAATCCCTACCGCTGTTTTCAAGGAACCGGCAGTTTTTTATTTCGGCATACCCGGTGCGATTAAGCTCCAAAATACGTTTGCTTCAACCTTTGATCACGCAATCGCGCGCTTTGAATCCTTCCACGTCAGTTACCATGAACCCCTGAACCGAATTTTGCAACAGTGTCTTTTTTACCGTCACGTTTTTACAATACCTGAACGTAACCAAGCCGGCCTCTTTGTTTTCCGGGCTGACATGGGCAAAAACTTCAATATTTGAAATCATAATATCGGATGAGTCATAAAACGACAAAACTTCCAATCCGGATCCATTCGTAAATTTAACCGGTTGGTTGCCGGAACCCCTGATTGTCAATCCGATAACATTATAGATAACCGGTTGTTTTAGTCCGGTTAAAGTCTGCCATCTAACGAAAGGATGATCTTTTTGAACCGGAAGCTTATCCCAATCATAGGTGTTTGGTTCAAACTCAATAATCCGGTTGTAGCCAATCGCTTTTAAAAATTGTTTCAGATTCTTAACCCGATAGACCGGTAAAATCATTCGATTCATTAAAACAATTGATTTCTTGTCGCATATTTTGGCACATACTACCCGGTTTTCTTCATCGACAAAAACTTGATCTCCCAAGCCCCAAACAACATAGGGAATACCCTTAATCTCTGTATTTAAAACCTTGGGATAATCAATCTTTTGTATCGCCCGCAACGAAATTTTCATGAGTTTTCCCTGTCCTAGATGCATTCGTACCGGAGTGTCGATTAACATGACATCGCAAGTTTTATCAACGCTCAATGCTCCGCTTTTTAATAAAATTTCGATAGTCCACGGACTGTTTCGGTCATAAAGATATACCGGCTTTTCGCATTCCAACCATTTCGGATAATCAAACGAATCAATATTAAAGTAAAAAGTATACCCGTCATCATTCCAATCGTCCCATTTACACGTTTCCCGCTTGACATTCAAGGTTTCAACCGGAGCATCCAATTGGTAAAACCTGAGTTTCAAATCCATTCCCAATACTATCGTCCGTTTGCCGGTAAAATATAACTTATCATCACGGTAAGCGTTCCAGGTATGTTCAATAAACCATGCATCCTCTTTATTCCATTTTTTGATACCGAGCACTGTTGTCTTCCCGTGCTCTACCACATGATTATCGTAATAATGAGTTTCTTCCCAACTCTTTCCCGGCGCTAAAATTGATGGCTCCCCATAAATCGGTAATATTACGTCCAGAAAGCATAAAACCACCAGTAAAGCCACCCAAACCAGCCCAAACCGAAACCGCATCACAATCACCCCGATTTCTCAAGCTAAATAACCTTAATAATCCGTTCAAAAATCAACCATAAACTTATAACATCCTGTCACTCCCCCGTATACATAAAATGAATCACTATCACATTTGGATCTTCCTCATCCATATAAAACTCAATCTCCAATTGCAACGACCGCACCGGCCAGAAATCCGACGGCAAAAGATCGTTAAACAATCCCGGATCATCGCTGGAATCCCCATAAGCTTTTACCAAAAGGCTTCGCACCCGGTAATAATCGGTAAAATCGCGGACTCCCGATTTTTTAACCTTACTTTGAATCCGGTAACGGATCCCGTCCAAACCCGATTCACCGGCAAATTCATAATCAATGACGCAATCAAGCCCTAATAGTCAACGAGCAGATTATCGTTTTCACCAAAAGTATTACCCTCAAAAGTAAGGTTCGCCGTCTCAACCGGATTATCAGCGGATATGAAATACTTAGCCCGGTTATTGGCGGCCACGGTATCTCGGATACTGATCCCGGCGCTCTTGATAATCTTAAATACCGTATTGGAAATAATCGTATCCGCGCTGTTATCCTTAATGGCGCATCCCCGGAAGGAAATATCGGAACTAAATTGAATCGTAATTAAATCAAACTCCCGGTTGTCGAAAAACTTGGAGTTGCTAAACTGAATCTGTTTTGATTGATCGATGGTCATGATATCATAAGTGCATTCCTTAATGACCGAATCGGAAAAGAGCAAATCACTAACCTTGTATAAGTTTAGTCCTTCCGTTCCGCAGCCGTATAAAACCGATTTATCAATCACAATTCCCCGGCAATTATTGAAAGCAAACACCCCGCCGGAACAATAACCTTTCTCCGGAGTATGGCCCGCTTCAATATTCGATATCTTGATGTTGTTGCTGTCCACAAAAGTCAACACAAAAGCGTACCGGGGTTCAACGACAACCCGGGCCGGTATGTCACCCGCGCCTTCAATAGTGAGGTTCTCCAAGTCTATCAAAACTAATTGTTCGCCGTCAAATACCTCTTCCCAATCGAGATACCGGCTGTAATCTTCGTGTGGATTCAACGTGGATAAATTATACACCCTGGGTTGCAACCGGATGACCCGGTCCGGTCCAATCGCCTTGATGAACTCCCGTTCATTGGAAACCGTAATCACCGCTATATCCCTCGCGCCGAATCCCCACCCGGTCCCAAGCAGGAATATTAAAAGTAACAGTACCGCCTGTTTATGTATGAATGAATGTTTCAAACCAGTTTCTCCCCCTTTGTAAACATCCCTGTATCGTTTTTACTCCCGGTCCTCATCTTGTCCAATATGATTTATTTCAGTATCCCATAATCCTATATCGACCTTTACAAACATTTTCTAGACTAGATAATAAATCTCCTCAACATTCAAAAAACCGGAATCAACGGTGAAACCGGGACTTTTGGGATCGATGAGATCGGCTTCTATAGCGGCGCCCCGGTGGAAAAGGTTAAGTGAACCCCAGGATCAATCGACAATATTTTTACAAATGTCCTGCAGCTACAGGTAATTTTTTCCCTGCCGCCGGAACAACCCTCGCTCCACCTCATCAAAGCTTTTTATCCTTTGATAATCCCAACCGCCATAATCCATGTCACTAGAGTCCACAATGATGATTTTTCCCGCTTTGGCATTTTCCGCCGCCTGGATCCCGGCCGGCGAATCCTAAAATATCAATGTTTCCTGCTCTTTTATTCCCAAAATATTCATTGCTCTTTGGTAGATCCGCGGATCAGGCTTACTCATCATCGTACCGTCATCGAATATTACTTTAGCTCTATCAAAATACCGATGCAGGTTTAATATGTCAAAGAAAAAATTTATATTTATCAATCCCGATGCAGTGGCGATGGTATAAGGAATATTGTTATTCCTTAAGAATCCCAGAAATTCCTCAGCTCCGCAAGCCAGTTTCAGACCACTTTTAACACACAGTTCCTGATAAATCAACTCTTTTTCCGTTATAAACGCATTAATTTCTTCCATGTCCAGACTTTTTGCAAAAATATCAGTTAATATCTTCTGGTTGTTTCGACCGTGGATTTTCTCATTCTTTTCTTGATCGGTCATTGTCATTCCGTACCGCTCGAGGAATATATCCCAAGCCGTATTATGAAGTTTCGTATCCCAAAACAACGTTCCGTTAAAATCGAAGACAACTCCTTTTATACTCATCCCGATTCTCCTTATGTTTGACGATTACGAATCTATCAGTCCTAAATCATATCCATGAACTCTATAGTTTGATTAAAACATTCTCAACAATATCCGGAACCGGAGAAGAGCAACACAGCAAGATGCCGTTTATCAC
>JBJKPO010000386.1:0-2513 GCA_046706235.1 Bacillota bacterium
ATCATTTTTTTGGTATGGATCTGGTATAAGAAAAGCCTGTTGATTATGGTTGGGATGTTTTTGGCGGTGATGATCCATGAGATCTCACATATTTTATGCTGCCGTTTATTGGGTTACCAAGTTTCCCAATTAAAACTGACAATTTTGGGCGGTTGCCTTGAGATCGATCCATTGTTTGAAGCCAACCCTACCGCTGAGATGGTTATTGCCGCCGCTGGGCCGGCGATTAATATTTTAATGGTTCTGGGGGTCGGTTATCTCGGATTTCTTGGAATAACTCACAATTGCTTAATTTCCTGGCAGCAAATCAATCTCTTGATTGGTCTGGTTAATCTATTACCGGCATATCCCCTGGATGGCGGAAGGATTGTTCATGCATGGTTAAGCGCCAAATTCGGTTTAAAAGAGTCGGGACATCTGGCGCGGATGATTACGATAGCAGTTACAGTTATTTTTTTACTCTCCGGATGTATTCAATTTTTTACAAAACAACATGCTCTTTATTTTTTTGTACTAAGTATTTTTCTGGGTTTACAATTACTTTTAATGAGAATACCACAATTGAATTCTATTTGGCATATTTGCCGTTATAAAAAAAAGTTAATCGATAAAAAGGGTTTTTTAAACTCCAGATTGGTGCTGGTGGATTCCCGCACTCCGTTACGACTGCCGCTTCAATATTATGGAACCAATGAGTATTTGTTATTTTATATTGAGGACGGTGAAAATAATCGTAAATTTATTTCAGAACGGCAAGCTTGGGATACATTGTTTAGCCGGGGCTACAATGCTACTTTCAATGAAATAAAGAACGATTGAGATAATTACCTCAAAATAAAGGTAAAAAACTAAAGGTTGGAGATTTTTTTATTGAAGGTAAGCGGCGGATGATGTAGAATAAATCTAGTTCTCATTTTGGTTATTGAAAGCCGGTGGATTATTTTTGACCATGGATTGGGAGAAAGTCAAGCATCTTTTAAATCAAGTAAGCAAACCGACTCGTTATATCGGGGCGGAGTATAATATTCAAACTAAAGAATGGAGCGCGGCTGATTTAAAAGTGGCGCTCGCTTTTCCGGATTTATACGAAATCGGTCAATCACATCTAGGTTTACGGATTCTTTACGAAATGATTAATCTACAAACGGGAATGCTTGCCGAGCGCGTATTCGCGCCTTGGCCGGATTATCAACAGTTACTTAAAGGAAATGGCGTCCGGCTTCATTCTCTGGAGAGTAAAAGACCACTTTCCGATTTCGATGTGATCGGTTTTTCACTCCAATATGAATTGAGTTATACCAATATTTTAACCATGTTGTCCTTAAGTGGAATACCGTTGTTAAGCAAGGAACGTTCCAATACCGACCCAATCATCATCGGAGGCGGGCCATGCGCCTTTAATCCGGAACCGGTGGCCGATTTTTTCGATTTAATTTTAATTGGCGAGGCCGAAGAGGTACTAAACGATATCCTGGTTAAAATCAAAGATTGGAGAAAAACGGGTGCGGAAAAAGGGAACCTATTTTCCGAGTTGGAGACGATTCCGGGGATTTACATCCCGTCTAATTTTCAAATTATCCATAATGCGGATGGCTATATTGAAAAGATTATTCCCGTATCCGCTCACCGACCGGTTCGGGCGGTTGCCCGCAACTTCCGGCAAAGTTTTTTTCCTGAAAAATGGCTGGTTCCTTATCTCGATATTGTCCATGATCGTATTGCCTATGAGATTCAAAGGGGTTGTTCCAAAGGCTGCCGTTTTTGCCAGGCGGGAATGATTTACCGGCCGGTCCGGGAGCGAAAACCGGAAAACATAATATGGGCTTTAAAAGAGCTATTGGCGGATACCGGTTACGAGGAGTTGTCGCTTACATCCTTAAGCAGCGCCGATTATAGCCGGATTGAAGATTTAATAAGCGATGCCTGTGGTTATTTTACACCGTTACGAATCAATGTATCCTTGCCATCTTTACGGGTTGACTCATTTTCAGTGGAATTGGCCTCGAAATTTCAAGGCAGCCGCAAAAGCAGCCTAACGTTTGCCCCGGAGGCCGGGACTGATCGTTTGCGGCGCGTTATTAACAAAGGGGTAACCGATGTTGATTTACTGAACGCGGTTACCGCCGCATTTAAAGCCGGTTGGCAAAAACTAAAACTTTATTTCATGATTGGTCTTCCCACCGAGACTAATGCCGATATTGATGGAATTATCGATCTTACGGAACGGGTTTATAAAATCGGCCGGCAATTTCACCCCAAAACCAATTCGTTACGGATTACAGTGAGTGTCTCCACTTTTGTGCCGAAAGCCCATACACCGTTTCAATGGCGCCGCCAAAATCCGGTTGAAGAGACAATTTCCAAACAAGAATACTTGCAAGCGCGAATCCGTGGCCGTCATCTTGAATTAAACTGGCATAACCCATACATGAGCCTGTTGGAAGGAGTTATGGCGCGCGGCGATCGACGGTTGAGCAAAGTTATTGCCGCGGCTTGGCGTAATGGAGCTCAAT
>JBJKPO010000387.1:0-7480 GCA_046706235.1 Bacillota bacterium
ATGCAAAGTTCATGCTGAAATCGGAGAACACTACCAGTTCCCGGTATTTTTTAGTGAGTTGTTCCAGTTTAATCATGACTATCCCTTTTCCAAGCCCGGAAAGGTCTTTTTAACAAGTAATCCAGCACATAATCGAAAAACAGTCCCAACCCAATTACCACTAATGTCCAGGCAAACACCGTTTCCGTCCGGAGATAAATCCGGGCATAATCCAGTTGCGTCCCAATTCCCCATCGCGGATACGCCAGCACTTCGACGGCAATCAAGACCTTCCAGGTAATCCCCAAGCCGTTACTGATTCCAGCGGCTAAAAAAGGCAGCAACGAAGGCAACTCCAACTGGGTTATCCGGCGCCAGCTTGCAATCCGGTAAACCGTAAAAACCGTTTTTAATGAATCATCGATCTGGCTGATCCCCTCGATGATGTTTTGGGCAATGATCGGAAAAACCATTAAACAGGTAACAAACACCGGGGCATACTCGTTTTGGAACCAGATTAAAGCCAGAATAATAATGGACATTACCGGTGTACTACGGATTAAGACAATTAGCGGACGTAAAAAAACCCTGCCTGATTCATGTTTCCCGGCGCTTAAACCGCAAAGCAATCCCAGTAATAAGGCCATCCCAAAACCTGTTAATCCCCTGCTCAAGGTAGCCCACAAATGACGCCAAAAAACGGTCCGGGTAACCAGCGTGGTGATCTCCGACCAGGTGGCGGCAGGCGACGGTAGTATTAACGGTAGCTTCAGCACAGCGGCGGCAATCTGCCAACCGGCTAATAACAAGGCTATTGTCAATAAACCATACCATCTATGGCTGGTAATAAAATCGTGCATCCGGCAAATTACCTCCGATAGCTCCCGGAGCAAAGTCATGCAGGCGGGCAAAAAACAGTTCTATTTCCCGGCGGGCTATAACAGCCGGAACATACTTGAGATTACAGCGGGTTATACCCTTTTTCACTGCCTGGGCCGGGATCCGGAGATACTGTTCGGCTAATTTTCCCGCCGCTTCGGGATTAATGTTCACCCAACCGATGGATTTTTCCATATCATTAAGCACCCGCCGGAATATTCGCGGGTGTGTTCTTAAAAACTGCTTACTAACCATGATACAAGTCTGGGGATAAGTCCGTCCCGAAGCTTCTATCCGTTCCCATTCACTTTGATAATCAAGAACGATTTTCAGCCGGGGATTCCGTTCCAATACCATGGTGGCCCAAGGTTCCGGCAGGGCCGCCAGGGCGTTCTTTCCCGCGGCCATCAACTGGGCAATCTCACTAGCGCTCGATTGGTAATGAATTGTTACATCGGTGGCCGGATCCAGCCCGTTCCTGCTAATCAAATATTGCAACAGTAAATCGGAGACAGCGCCTTTCGAGGCAACATAGACTTCCCGGCCTTGAAGATCTTTCCAGGTTTTGATAGAGGCGTCCTCGCCGACCAGATACATCACGCCCCACCCGATAATAGCGGCTAGTTGAAAATTAGTATCCCGGTTATATAAAATAGCCGCTACGTTAGTCGGTAATCCGGCCAAATCCGCTTCACCGGTAATCAGTTTCCCAACAGCCAGTTCAGGGCTTTTTAAAACCGAAAAGTCATAAAGTGATTCGCCGGCGGTTTGATTCATCATGTCCACCATCGCAAGCCCCGTGATGCCTGTCAAAGCAGCGACTTTTACCTTAATTGGCGCAGCGCAACTTGATAACGGAACAATGATACTAATTAATAAAACTAACGTCAATAACCATCTTCTCATATATGCCTCCGGCCATGATAATCCAAATTATTTTATCATATTTTTCGCTAAAGGGAAAACCCTGGGATTAACAATTTCAAAAATTGCTCGATGATATCCATCGCAGCGCTTTAAAACGCAAGTACTTCATGATATTATACCAGCATCTGCACTGTAAAACACTACTTGAACTTATTTCATCAAAGTACTTATACTGAATATTTCAACCGTCATATTGATAATATATCTATATAATAGTATGATGAAAGTAATACTCAAGGTGGGAATGATTCACATGTTTGATTTTTCTTTTAATATCACTGGATACTTACGTGATCAGGAAAACGTCAGCGCGGCCTGGCTTTTTGGATCAATAGCAACCGGCAAGGAAAATAAAAATAGCGATATTGATATCGCAGTTTTATTTGTACCTTCCTTATCTAAATATGAACGGTTCGATTTGCGGTTGTTAATGGCCGGTGAGTTATCGCGGCTCGTTGGGCGGGAAGTAGATCTGGTGGATATGGAGGCGTCCCCGCTGTTTTTGCAACATCAAATCCGCAAAACCGGACGTTTAATCGTAGAAAAAGATCATGCTTACCGGGTAGCCTTCGATGTACGGTCACGTCAAGCATATTTTGACCTGGCGTCCGTATTGGAGCTTAGAAACCAAAAATTGATTCAACGAATCACGGGAGGAACCAGGAATGGTTGATGGTAATTTACTTAAAAACAAGCTGGCTCAAATAGCGGAATATTATACCGATCTTCAGGAATCTCAGTCAATAACTTTGGATCAATTCTTGGCTGACAAAAAGAACCGCCGCTATATCGAGCGGACATTGCATCTAGCGGTCGAATGCTGTCTGGATATCGGAAGCCATATAATTGCCGATAACGGTTGGCGGGAACCCATTGATAATAAGGATATATTTACAGTATTAGCGGAGAATGGAGTTTTTTCCGCGGAATTATTGCCTAAACTGCAAAAAATGGCTCAATTTCGTAATGTGCTGGTCCACGATTATGCCAAAATCGACCCGGATATTATATATGCGATATTAACGCGGAACCTGCCGGATATCCAAGAATTCATTCGTGTGGTTGATTGTTTGTTGAAAAAGTAACCTTCAACGATCTAAATTCTTAACTCAAAATCTGCAATTCCTTGCCTGTTAAGATTCTATCAATCATCAAAATCAGTAATCCCTTCCCTGACAAGAGCTTTTCCTTCTTTTTCGCAAAAGAGAGGGAACAAAAGGGTGAGTTCCCCGTCACTTCGGGACGAACACCAGGCGGAAGCCGAAGAAGCCGTAATGACTAGTATTAAACGGCGTGATTGTCTGAATTTTTTATCCCTTTGCCATTCCAAATATAACTGCTGCCATCCTTATCGGCGTCAGTATAATAATTTCTTTCTCGGATAAAAATCTCGAACTTTGCTACGGTAACCAAATATTTAGCCATATAAAAATTGCTGACCTTTACCCGATGCTGCGTTTCATTCCAAACATCACATTCGCGGCTGCCTATCAGAAAAGTTCCCCTAGATTTACAAAATTCCGAATGTACCAATTGTTTCTGTAGTTTTGATATGTTTCGATAAACTTATCTGTTTTCCTTTAACATGAAATAAGTTCAAGTTTTTAAATTGACTCAAAGCAGTTAAACTACCAAGGGCAAAAGGGTTGCTTGACGGAAGCCTTACAATAACGATATAATTAGCTATAAGCAGGTGATGATATGAATAAACAAACGATGAATGAATTAGAAAGCATTAAACAAATAATTTTGAATACGGTTGAAACCGATTCAATATACCTCTTTGGCTCTTATGCTTATGGAACACCATCGGAAGATAGTGATTTTGATTTATATGTTGTAATACCAGATGGTGGGATTCGTCCCATTGAAGCAATGCAGATCATTGGTGGCGCGCTTTATAAGGAACAAAATAAACCTATTGACATTCTCGTAAGTAGAGCCAGTGAATTCAATCAACGCAAGTTATTACCGACAATCGAAAGAACAATTGCTAGAGATGGGGTATTACTTTATGGATAAAATCCAAAAAGTTTTTACAGTTAAATACGGTAAAAAACCAGTTGATTTTAAACTACCAACCGCCCCAACCTTCCCTTCAAACCTTCGGAAATCCCGGTGATCGGGAGCCGGGTTTCCGGCGACCGGATTAACCCCTGTTTCCACAAGCAATATTTTATGGGGGCCGGGTTGGGTTCGATGAACAGCAAGGGGATCAAATCAACCAGATCCTTCCAGGTTCCCAGAGCCGATTGATAATCGTTGTCCCGCATTGAATGATAAATTTCAAGGAATTTTCCGGTTTCCAAATGGGCCGAGGCCAGTATTCCCCCGTCCCCGCCCAATGTCAACGAACTATAATACAAAATATCCTCTCCGGTAAGGATTGAAAAGCCGGCGGGGCGGTGTAGCAATAAATCCATGGTTTGTTTGATATCGCCGCAGGAGTCTTTGATTCCGACGATATTTTTAATCCCGGCCAATTTGTGAATGGTTTCGTTTTCGATATTGCGCCCGGTACGGTAGGGGATATTGTAGATCAGGATATTCAAACCGGTGGCTTCCGCGATCTTTAAAAAATGTTGATATATCCCGTTTTGATCGGGACGGTTATAATAGGGACAGACGGATAAAATGCCGTCAACTTGGTATTTCTCAACCTTTTCCGCCAATTCAACCGTTTTTTTGGTACAATTGCCGCCCACGCCTATATAAACCGGGACCCGCTTGTCAACCCACTCCATGGTCCGGGCTATCATTTCCTCGGTTTCGGCTTCGGTCACCGTCGGGCTTTCACCGGTGGTTCCCAGTGGAATCAAACCGTTGATTCCTTTTCCGATATAATAGTCAATCAATTTACGGTATGATTGATAATCCACTTCATCATCAATCAACGGAGTAATTATCGGCAGCCAGACGCCTTGAATTTCCATTCAAACCAACCTCCAATCAATTTTTGACTCCATCCGGTGCCCCTTCACCGGGAAAAATCGGGCGGGAACGCATTATCCAATATAAACTTCCGGCGGCAACGATCAATATCAAAACTTCATAAAACCAAATGGGGAGAAATTTCCTTTGATATAATATGGTCGGAGTATCGGTAATTATATGAAATAAAATCGCATAAAGCAAATAGCGGTTATTTTTAGACATGATTCCGTATAAAACCAATAATGAAAACCCGATATGGATAATAACGGACAGGATCTGTTCCCATCCTCCCAGGGCAAACAGCCACGGTGGATTGTTTATCAGCATGTTTTTAATACTTTGAACCACCGCCGGGTTCATTTTGGGAGCGACTGTCGAGTCAAATTTACCGGAATTAATGAGTAAACCGGTGATGATATTATTAAAGGTCCCGTAGCCCGCAATCAAAACCGCTCCGAAACCGCCATATCCGATTCCGAAAGCAACTCCGTTCCGCCACGCCGATTCATTGCGCAACCCGAATCTAAACCCCAGAAACCTTCCCGTTTCAATAAAGATACCGGTGGTCACGGACAAAAACACGGTATAAATAATGATATTCGATAATCTTTCATCCTTGGCCAAATCGTGAATCCAGTCAAAATTGGATATGAAACCTAAAAAAATCATCAATAACAAGATTTGAAAGATAAAAAAGGTTAAACCACCGAAAAAAACCGCTTTCAAGGATATTTTATAGCGCTTATAAAAGAAAAACGTTAATCCGACGGGTATGGCAAATACAAAGACTATTGTAAGCAACATAAACGCAATGGAAGCCTTGCTGACCATTTTTCTCACCCCTAAAACGGTTATACTATTTTTTATTTAGGGTCTATTATAAACATCTAACAACCCAAATGCAAGAGCAATTCTCACTCTCCGGCTTGCAACTACGTAAAATCGTGAATTATGACTTGTGACTCGCGACTTTTAACTCTAAACTCTTAACTTTCAATTCATCACCCCATTAATCTTAAAAGCCAATAAAATACCCTTGGCCATGGTTTTCATGCCTGAATCGTCCGGATGTAGCCCATCATCGGCCAGATCCTCGCCGGAGTCTATCAACAACAACCCATTTATTAAATAAAGATGCGGATCCTTGGTTTGGAAATTCAATACCACGTTTTGAATGGCGTTGCGATAATCCTGCAAACGGTTCCTCTTAGTGTTTAAAAGGGTTTCGCCATCGCCGTCTTTTTGCCAAATAGGAGTAATACAGAATACCGGTTTATTGGGTTTATATAAACGGATGATCTCCAAAAAAACTTGATACAGCTTTTCAAACTCCGCCGCGGATCTTGCGCCCATCAAATAAGCGTTTACCCCCAGTGAAATACAGAGAATATCCCACTGGATCTCTTTGGCGATATATATTGCTAAAGCCGGATCCGGCAACGACAATCCACTATATCCGTGATTGATCAATTGCATGTCCATCCCTTGACTTACCAGATATGGGTAAGTTAAACCTGGGTTGGAGGCATAAAACCCTTGAGTCGCCGAATCTCCGCAAAAGCAAATCGATTTTCGTTTATCATGATTAGGAGTCAAAGCTGCTTTGTCGTCGATGCCAATCCCGAACAAAATGAACTCTGCCCCCCAGGGAAGCATGATGGTAATCATTTTAGGGAAATCATTGTGCAAATTGATCAAAAATTCATTCCGTTCACCCGTTTGAACCTGATATTCCAACAAATATTCATCGACCCGGATCGCCATTTTCTGGGGGAAATTGCCGGCCACCGTACCGCAGCCGTATTTAATGATCAGCCGGGTGGAGTCGGTTTGAAATTGCAGGTACAACCCCGCCGGGAATGATGCCGCATCCGATACCTTGCGCAGTATCTTTTGGATCCAGTAATCGGGGAGCCTACTTATTTTTAAACCCCCGTCCTTGACGGGAGTTACGTGGGCGGCTTTATACAAACCGCATTCCTTGGGTTTCAGCCATTTCATTTATAATATCACCAATTTAGTCAGTAGTGCATTTTTAAAACAAACGTAAAATCCATCCCAAATTACCATAATCCCTAATACCCTCTTTTTTCTCTTAATTCAGACATGCTGTATAAATATTAAAACCATACTGGTTAAAATGCTGGTCAAAAGTTAAAACTTTATCTATTCCCAAACGTTCCATTACGGCAAATGAAGTGGCGTCAATTCTCGAATCTTCCAACTCACTTTTACCTGAAGTAATCTACCCCGGCCTCAAAGATTAGCTGCTCCTTCTTACCGGGCACATTAACGGCAACATACGGACCAATGCGTTCCGAATGTCCCATTTTTCCGAAAATCCGGCCATCGGGGCTGGTTATTCCCTCAATAGCCTCAATTGAACCGTTCGGGTTAAACGGCATTTGATTAGTGGGCCATCCGTCCGAATCCACATATTGAGTCGCAATTTGACCGTTTTGCATCATGGTTTTCAACACGGCTTCACTCGCCACAAATCGTCCCTCTCCGTGCGAAACCGGAATAGTATGAATATCTCCCAGTTTCACTTTGTTTAACCACGGAGAAAGTGTCGAAACCACCTTGGTGCAAACCATGCAGGATACATGACGGCCAATGGTGTTAAAGGTTAAAGTCGGATCATCGCTGGAAATATCCCTGATCTCGCCGTAAGGTAATAAACCCAGTTTTATTAATGCTTGAAATCCGTTGCAAATTCCCAAAATCAACCCATCCCGCTGTTCCAGCAAACGCATTATCG
>JBJKPO010000388.1:0-8015 GCA_046706235.1 Bacillota bacterium
ATGGTATACGGACCGATTTTTCCAATCGCCGGTTCAACCGAGATATCTCGAAAACCAAGATTGGCCAGATGGAAAACATCATTCGCAAAATCCGGATTTTTGGCGGTGAATGTACCCCGGATATAATACTCTTTTGAACCCCGCTCCCGGACCAATCGCTGCGCCAACGGGACGATGCGATCATAAGAGCCTTTTCCGCCCGGATCATGCCGTACCCCGTCATGAACCGTTTGGCGGCCGTCAATACTAAACACCACGTTGTCGATGTTTTGATTGATATAATCGATAATGCCGTCATTAAGTAACGTACCGTTGGTGGTGATTGTAAAATGAATCCTTTTACCGGAACTTTTCTCCAGCTCCCGCCCATATGATACCGCCGTTTTCACCGTCTCCAAGTTAAGCAACGGTTCCCCGCCGAAAAAATCAATCTCCAACTCCCGGCGTTCCGAGTTTCGAACCAAATAATCAATGGCTTTAACGGCGATCGCACCGGTCATCAAGCTTTTTCCGGCGTGATAGTCCCCTTTGGCGGCAAAGCAATATTCACACCGTAAATTGCAGTCATGGGCCACATGCAGACAAAGCGCCTTTAACCCCTTGGGTTGGGCAGTTATGTCCGCAACCTGCTTCCATGAAATTTCAGGTGAGTACAATAAATTTTGTTCCGCCAGCGACTGAATCTCCACATAAGCTTCGTGAACCATTTCGGCGGGGTAATCGGGGCTGATTTTGTCAAGCAGCTCGTTATACCGGGGCAGCTCCATGGGATATTCTTTTACAATCCGGTGGACAACTTCTTCAACCAGATGAATACTGCCGCTATTGACATCCAATGCAATGAAAACTCCGTTCGTGAAAAATGAATGGACCAAGGATAATACCTTCCTTTTAAAAAAATAATAAAATCGGGACTTTTATCGTGTTTCAAATGATATTTTGGGCCTATGCTACTTATTTATATAATGAATTGTAGTACTGCCGCGAAAAGATGTCAATAGGTCCGGGACAGTTTTAAATCCAATAATTCCATCCCGGTGGCGCAGGTCCCAATCCAAAAAAGAGCAACCGCCCATCCGGCCAAAACGTCGCTGGGAAAATGCACCCCCAAATAAACCCGGCTGATTCCAATTAAACTAGACAAGATAGTGAAAATTGTTGCCAGGAAATAACGAAACCAAGGATGTTTAATGATTTTAAACACTAGATAGACTAGAAATCCATATACAGTTAAGGAAATCAAAGCATGTCCGCTGGGGAAACTATATCCGGTAGCTGACGCAAGCCATGGTAAAGGGGGCCGGATACGATGAAAAGTTCTCTTTAATAACTCACTTAAAGCGATCGCGCCAAGTACTGTAATAATAAAGCCCAAAGCTTCTTTATGTTTTCGAAAACGCAGTCCCAACGCTGAGAAAAATGCCACAACTATTACAATCCAGGTTGTGGAACCCAAATTAGTGATCCCTCTCATTAACAGAGTAAGCGCGCTAAATCTGAAAGAAACAATCCAAATCCCAATTACGGCATCAAAACGGGTTAATTCATGTTCCAATAATTCCGAAGCCAGTTTGGAAAAGATAATAAATCCAAAAGCAGTTAATGTAGCGCCGGTAATTAAGTACCAGCTAAACACCCCGGCGGGGAAAAAGCGCCGAATCCGGCCAACCCAGGTAAACCAATACTCTTTAAGCTTATGCCATATGGGAAAGACAACTCGCGATATCCATCCGGCGCGCCAAACCAGGGCCAGAATAACTGCTAAAGCCGTCAATATGATCAGATTGACGGTTCCAAAGGCTGATTCCAAGTAATTTAAAACTTTTCGGCCATATAGAACCAATAATAACGCTTCCCCGAAGAACCGGATACTCCTTGCAAAAACGGAAGCCGGAACAAAAGTGGCCAACCGGGTCCGAAAAACACCGGCGGAGATCGCAAAAATTTTATAGGGAAGCGGAGTTATCCCTCCAAGGGCGGTCGCCCAGTCCCCAAAACGGGCATAAATCGATTCCCATTTTTTTAATGCATTTGGTTTTACGAATTTGACTAATAAAGGATGCCCCAGTTTCGCCCCCAGAAAATATCCGAACAAACCGCCCAAAACCGAACCGGTAGTTCCCACCGAAGCATAAAAGAAAGCCAACCGGGGATTGGCAAGGGTCATCGGTATTGATAACAAATACGGCGGTACCGGAAAGAAAGAGGCTTCCACAAATGACAGCACAAATAATCCGAAAACCCCGTATTGCATGAAAAAGTTGGCCATCCCCGTCATCCAGTGCTCCATGAATATCCTCCAAAAACAAAAAATATTAACTTTGAGTCAAAAAAAACGTGATAATGCCGGTGCCCAAAATAAGGCGATACCAGACAAACGGCAACCCACTACTTATGGTAATCCCCGAACGGGAGACTCCCGGGATGATCGCCAACGCTTGAAAAAAGCCAATTGTCAAGCTTTGCCTCAAGGTGAGCATTTCGTTTTTTTGTTATTTGGAACCGAAACGATCGGCAATATATAGAACCACCCCTATAATGATCAACATGATTCCTATGATTAACGGACTTCGGAAAGTGGTCTCGCTTTTTTCTCCAATAACGCCCCGGCGATAGCGCCGGGAACCGATGCAATCACCAGATACCAAAACATGCGGCCTTCCTCAGTTTTTAAGCCTTTGGTCAATCCATGCCGGAATAAAATCAACCAATCTTTCCAAAAGTAAGCAATGACTGCAAATAAAGTCCCGATGTGCAACGCCACATCAAATGTCAAACCGGGATCCGGCCATTTAAATAACCAGGGTATCAGGATTAAATACGTCGAACTTGAGATAGGTAAAAATTCACCCAATCCTTGAGCCATTCCCAGAATGAATGCTTGAAAAATAGTCACCATCAGTTCACCCCTTTTTCATTAGTTCGCGGTACTGGGTAATATGATTTTAAAAATACTGCCCCGGCCTGGTTCGCTTTCCGCTTCAATCCTCCCGCGATGAGCTCCCACAATTTCCTTGGCCAAAGCCAACCCAAGGCCGAATCCCTTTCCGGAGCTTCTTGAAAAATCGCCCCGGTAAAAACGTTCAAAGACTTTCGGCAATTCCGGGGCTGATATCCCCGGACCGGTATCGGATACGCTGATTACGGCTTCTTCTTTATCATTTAGCGACAGGCTGACCGTAACAAGGCCGCCGGGATGATTATACTTGATGGCATTATCCATTAACGCCCAAAGCGCCCGCCCCAAATAAAACTCATCCGCCTCTACCATAATTGGAACTGTTTCTTGCAGAGTTATCGTTATGCTTTCAGCAATCGCCTGAGATTCCCGGACTACCTCGGAAACCAGTTCATGGAGAAGTATGGAAACCGGTTTTAATGAGGGTTTGGATTGCATTTTCGCAAGCAACAACAGGTCATTCACCAACCGTTCCATGGTTGATACGGCTTTGGCAATCGCGGGAAGGGATTCCCGGATGATTTCCGCATCATTTTTGCCCCAACGGTTGAGAATATCGGAATAACTGCGGATAACCGCCAGCGGAGTACGTAAATCATGGGAAGCGGCGTTTAAAAATTCCTGTTGGCCTTGAAACCCCTTTTCCAGACGGTCCAGCATTTGATTTAAAGTTTCCCCCAATTGATATAATTCGTCATAAGGACCAGACAAATGAATTCTCTGGCTTAAATCAGTGGTACTAATGTTTCGGGCGGTTTTGGTCAAATTTTGAACCGGATTCAAAGCGGTCCGGGTAATTAACCATCCGCCAAGCAAAGCTAAAATAAGTCCCGCCAACACCAACATTCCGAAGACACTGGCCAAATTGTTTAGAAAGCCTTCCTCACGGTTTAGGGGCCTGGCAATCTGGACCAAGTAGCCGCCCGTCAATCTGGCGCCGGCAACTAGAACCCTTTGTCCCCGGAGCCGGTAGATTACGGGCGGGCCTACATAACGGGGCGCTAAAATAATGCCTTTCAACGCCCGGGAACTATTGATAACCTTTCCATCTTTGCCAGTGATTTGCGACCAAAGAATGCCGTTCTCAACCGAAGCGGTTAATTCGGGCGCATCCAGGTTTTTTTCTTCCGGCGTCGACAACCGTTTTACAGTGGCAATCCCCGCTTTAACTTCACGAGCCGCCTCATTATAAAGAAGATACCGCATGCTGTAAAAAGCGGTTACACCGCAAATAATTAAAATAGCTACCAAAATTGAAGCATACCATCGAACCAGGCGCCAGGTGATTGAATGCATTACTTTTCCTCCCGGAGCGTATAACCAACGCCCCTGATAGTATGCAATAAAGGTACATTAAAGGGTTCATCGATTTTCGAACGCAAATAACGGATATAAACGTCAACCACATTGGTATCGCCGTAATAATCGTAACCCCAAACCTGATTCAAAATGATTTCACGGTTTAAAACAGTACCGGTATTTTCGGCTAAAAATACTAAAAGATCAAACTCCCGCTTGGATAAGGGAATCAACTCTCCCGAGCGGCTTGCTTGCCGGGTGTCGCTCCGGATGACCAGGTCCTTGATTACCAGTTTGTTGCCTTCGATTCGGGCTCCGGTCCGCTGCCGCAAACGGGCCTTAATCCTTACCAGCAGTTCTTCCATGGCGAACGGTTTGGTCAGATAATCATCAGCGCCGGTTTCGAAGCCTTTCACTTTATCCCGGACGGAATCCCGGGCGGTCAGCATGATAATCGGTAAATCCGAATTCTCCCGAATCCGTTGACAGACTTGAAAACCATCCAATCCCGGCAGCATTAAATCCAGGATCATCAAATCCCAGCCACCGTCACTTAGTTTTCCCAAGGCTTCGTAACCGTTTTGAGCAGTTTCCACCTGATAATGCTCATGTTCAAGCTCAAGTTGAATTGAACGCGCAAGGCTCTGTTCGTCTTCCACCACTAAAATCCGGTGAGTTTTATGCTCGTTCATCGGATCACCCTTTTTATTTTATCGTAAATTGATACCAAAAACATTAAAAACAGATTAGAGTTTTCTATCATCATAATATTATTGGTTTGAAACTCTTGGTAAATACAGCCGAATTTGCAGCATGGAGTATAGTAAAAACGTTTGCGCCATCCGGTAGTGGAAGAGTTAAGGAACTTGTAAAACGGAATAATCCAAATATGAAAACCTCTTAATCGGGGTTTTGGTATTTTTGTTTCTAATAGATGCTCTTCTTTGTCAAATGCCATGGCTGATAGCGCAAAGATACCCATTAAAAACGCAACAATAATCCCGATCGTAATTTTTAAAAGAAGGACGATGGTACAAAATAAAGATTGGTGTTGATGCATTTTGCATAATACAGATTTTAGCCTTAATTCATAAGATGTATTATCAAAAACCAAATGTGAGGTGAAATGAATGTCTTCAAGCAGTGAATTTGAAGTAATTCAATATACAGTTCAACCGGGAGATACCTTTTGGGATATAACCGACCAATATGATATTGATGAAGATGATTTGATAGACGCCAATCCCGAGGTGGACTTCAATAATCTAGTCGCCGGGCAAGCCATTGTCATACCCGATCCGCCACCTGCGCATAGGCCGGAACATCGCCCCGAACGCAGACCAAGGCGCAGACCCGAACGTGAGTTTAGGCATAGGCGACCTTATTATCGCTACCCCTACTATCGCCATCCTTATTATAGGCCGTACTATCCGACTGCATGCCCTGCGGGAACCACTCCTTATAGTATACAACCTGGAGAATCTCTTTATAGCATAGCTTCTCGATTCGGTGTGTCGGTAGATGCGGTTATTGCCGCTAACCCCTATGTCAACTTTGGAATACCCCTTCAAATCGGGCAAGTCATTTGCTTACCGATCTAGCTATTTTCAAATCATATAAGAAAAACATTCACGTCATTAAAAAACCTATCCGGTGTCTTTCTCAAGGATAGCTTTTTATTTTGAGCGTAACAAAAGGAAAGGGTAGAGATAAAAGAGGAAAAGATAATTTAATAATCGGGAGTCTCTCTCCGACCCCCGGACCGGATATCATTTACCAAAGCGGAAAGATCTATCTTAAACCCTTAAAAAGCTGTCTTGACAGTAAGTCCACTTTATGTTATCGCCGAATCAAAAGACAAATTGGTCAAATATCTCAACAAAAAATTTTTTTCTTACAATTAGTATATGAACTTAAACGATACGTTAATTTACTTGTTGTCAACATACAAATTCCCCGCGATTTTTTTTAGTTCTTTTTTTATTTGGAAAGAGCGTCATCATTACTACCGCTTTTTTGTCTGCGCGGGGGTCTTGGCCACCGGTCAATGTATTCTGGCTTTCGCTTGCCAATCAGGGCTTTAGGCAGCAAAGGGCCATGCATGTAAGCAATTATAGCAGTATGCTCCTTCCATTCCGTCTTGGCCATTATTCCCAAACCCATAAATGACCTTTCCCAAAGCCCGGCAACCAAGCCCCAGAAACGTCCGGCCCGAGTGGTTTTCGAAACCCACTATTTTCACCTTTTTCCCGCCGATTAATTCGATTTCAATCACCACATTCCCAATGGCCCGCCAATAGCCGCCTTCAGTACGCAAGTCCAAAGCGCCGATTCCTTTTAACAATGGTCCCGCCGGCGGCCGGTAATAATCGCCCAATAATTGCATACCGCCGCATACGGCAAGCACCGTTAAACCGTCCTTTATAACGGCCCGAATGTTATCCGCTTTATTTAGAATTAAATCCGCTCCGATTTTAATCTGTTCCTTGTCTTGCCCGCCACCGAAGAATGCCAAATCATAATCAGTCAGCGTGGGTGAGTCACCCAGGCCGATCTCCGTCACGGTTAATCCAATTCCCCGTTTCCGGCAACGTTCCATCAGCGTCTGTACATTACCCCGGTCCCCGTAAAGATTCATTAAAGTCGGATAAAAATATGCCAGTTTTAAGTTCATCGAAGTCTCCAGCTTTTAACTCAATATATTTTACCTTAAAAAGATGCTCAAAACATTAAAAGAACATTAGAGTTTTTTTCTTAATAATAGAATCCATCTTTTGGCGGCTGTCGAAAGTTCAAGAGTAACATTAGAATTACATTAGAGTTTTTTCTCATCTAATTATAAGTTGTTTTTGGATTTCTAAAGGTTATAATTATTTATAAAACAATTTTAAAGGAGGTTTTTTTATGGGACGGCATGATTTTATGAAAAAGTCATCTATTTCTTCTGAAGGAACGTCCGATCTTCCACGAGGCTTGAAGATGCTGAATAAAGTCCCGGAAGTCACCATTTTTTTCTGGATCATCAAAATCATGGCAACTACCGTGGGTGAGACCGCCGCGGATTTACTGAATGAAAAACTGAACCTGGGCTTGACCTATACGAGTTTGGTCATGAGTGTTCTCTTGATTGTCACCTTGTTTTTTCAATTCAGGGCGCGAAGGTACGTACCAAGGATTTACTGGCTGGCGGTCGTATTGATCAGTGTTGTCGGCACGCTGATCAGCGACAACCTGGTGGACAACCTCGGGGTCCCTTTATGGACAACCACTATCATCTTTTCTATCGCGCTGCTGACGACCTTTATAGTATGGTACGCAAATGAAAAAACGCTATCCATCCACACAATCTATACGACCAAACGGGAAGCGTTTTACTGGTCGGCCATTTTGTTCACTTTTGCATTAGGCACCGCCGGTGGTGATCTTTTATCCGAAGGACTCAAGTGGGGTTACTTGAATTCAACCTTTATATTCGCCGCCGCTATTGGGTTGGTGGCATTCGCATTCTACCGCATCAAGTTAAATGAAGTGACTGCTTTCTGGATTGCCTATATCTTGACCCGTCCACTCGGCGCTTCGCTGGGCGACTTATTGTCACAATCCCGCGCCCATGGCGGCTTTGATTTGGGTACGATGGGGACCAGCGTGCTTTTTCTCGTGACGATCCTGGGCCTGGTCATTTATCTGACCAAGACAAGAATTGATGCGAGTAAGTCTAGTATTTTTAGGGTTGACCAAGTCGAAGATGAACAAGAGT
>JBJKPO010000389.1:0-7327 GCA_046706235.1 Bacillota bacterium
CTGTTAAACATGGTGAGTGTTGGGACGGTCCCAAAAAGCATTTAAAGTCCAAGATATTCCATATCTGATATTCCATATCAGATATGGAATATCAGATTAAGGATATTATTTTTTTCGATTGAAACAATAAGGATATTAAAAAAAGTATTATATTCTGCCCGATGGAAGCATTCTCTAAATGGAAAGAGGTGTTAGTTATGTTTAAAAGTTCAGGCGATCCCAAACGATGGGTAAGTCTAGTGCTGATTGTCGTTATTGCGGTGGCTGTTGGAATGTCGGTGCGAACCAGAACGGCGGAGAAAGTTGGTCCGGCGGTTGGCAACAAAGCACCTGATTTTACCTTGCAAAATTTAGCATCCAAAAATGTGCAATTAGCTCAGGTGATAAATAAAAATAAGGTTACTTTGGTTAATTTTTGGGGTATATGGTGCCCGTATTGCGTGCGGGAGATTCCCGAGATTGTGAAGTTTTACAACCGGTATCACCAGCGTGGGGTAGAAGTTTTAGCGCTGGATGTCGGTGATAATCCCAACCAGGTGTCGGCTTTTGCCAAAAAAAATCAGATGACCTTCCCGGTTTTAATCGATAAAAATGAGGCGGTCAGTAAACGTTATCAAGTTAGCGGATTTCCAACCACTTTTATAATCGACCGAAATGGAAAGATAAAGGATGTAATTGTCGGAGCCACTAATCAAGCGACCTTGACCACCAAGGTCGAAGCGGTTCTAAAAGAGGGGTAAGAATGAATTCAGTTACTATTTTAATGGCATTTGCCGGAGGATTGCTTTCGTTTCTGTCGCCATGCATTTTGCCATTGGCCCCTGGTTATTTAGGGATGATTTCCGGTGTTTCCCTAAACGGTTTAAAAGAAGGAACCATTGTTAAACAAAGAGTTCTTTTGGCCACCATGGCATTCGTACTTGGATTTACAATTGTTTTTGTTTCACTGGGATTGGCCAGGTCGTATATCGGACAGCTATTTAGAAGTTCCAAGGCCCTGTTTTCACAAATCGGCGGGATTATCGTTATCTTCCTCGGCCTTCATCAAACCGGCTTGCTTCCGATAAGCTGGCTATACCGGGAACGGCGGGCTAGCGTTGTTGCCGGGACCGGAGCCGGTGGAGCGTTTTTAACCGGTTTGGCTTTTGCATTCGGCTGGACTCCGTGTGTCGGACCGATCCTGGGCGGGATATTGGCAATGGCTGGAAGTCAAAGCACCGTAAGAGCCGGATTTTTGTTGTTAATTATTTATTCGTTAGGACTGGCCATTCCGTTTATACTGTTAGCACTGGGATTTGAACAAGTCTCCAAGAGATTGAACCGTCTAAAACCATACATGAAATATCTGGAGTGGGCCGGGGGCGGTTTGTTGATAATTATGGGCTTTTTGTTGGTCACCAATAATTTGTCGCTAATCAGCGGCTGGATCATGCGAATAACCGGAGGCTGGAACCCCGAGGGATTGCTTGGCAAATGACAGTTTTCAATCCAGTTCGCCGATATACCACAACTCGTTAATTGCTCTATTACCATCATCATTGATTTCTTCCCGATACCCTTTAACTTTAAAGATATCCGGATTTAGTTTCATTGGGCACTCCTTTTTAATGAATTACTATATTATGAAGATTTTCATCAGGCGGAGTTGAACGTAGCAAAATTCTGCCGTCACCTTTATTAATGACAAATGATTTAGCTTTGATGCCGGTGGTTATATCGGTAAATTTTTCATCAAATGTAATATTAACCATGGTATCCGGCGAACTTACCACAACTCCGTTTTGAAATTCCCGCAAGTAAGCATTTCCTTTTTGATAATAATTGGTCAAAGGCGCCCCCAAATCCACGTTAAATTCGGGAAACCACCAGGCCTGGCCATGGTCGCGCGGACCGAAATCATAAGTGAAAAAGGTGTTATCATTCAGCAAGCTTAACGTATATCCGAGCCGCATTCGGTTTAAATCCTTTTTTCCCGTATCATCGGTATCGACCGCATAAATCACCGTAAAATTGTATTTTGCTTCATTTAGCCCCGCTTTGAAGCTTGCGCCGTGTTCGCCTAAAAAATTTTCCATTAAATAACCGTCAAAATAACCGGTGTATTCATCGATATCCGATAGCCCATTTAGTCCTGAATTAAAGATAATTGTTTTTTTATTAGTATTGAGTTGTTTTATGCGTGACAGAATTGTTTTGATGCCGTCTATCCATTCTTTATCCGTGATTGCATCACACCACCATTGTTTTTCGGTAATCATATCGACAATGATCCCATCATGCTGCGGCTGTTCAAGGACTACTTTGTAAAACGATACAATTAACTCACGCCAGTCGGGGTTTCTGGGATCCATTCCGTATATCTCTTCATGCCCCCATTTTTCCGAAGCCCAGCCAAAAACACACCGTTTACCGTTTTTATTTTTCAAGTACATATTCTTGGTAATTTTCACCGGTATTTTTTTACCATAATTTGCGGCAGTTATTAAAAATTTCATCCACTCCGGATTATCCCATACCCAAGCGATACTAAGTCCGGCCAGAAGCTTGACATTGGGGTTGATTGCTTTGAGCTTCCGCGCTTCATCCGGCGTAAACCAGCCGGACATAACAAGGTCATAGGGCCTTTTATTTTTAATTATTTCATCCTTTTTAGCAAGCCAATTAGCTATTTTTGGATATTTTCCGGCTGTTAGCTCCGCGAACGGCTGAGATATAGAGGCTGATTTTGGTTGATTATTTGAGATGGCCGGGTAAGAAATAATTAAAAAAGGAATTATAATTATTAGAACGAGATATAGTCTGTTTTTCATTTGCGCCTCCAAAGTGTTCCGCTTATTTATCTTTCATTCTTTACTTTTACCCGGATTCAGCCGTGCCTTGCCGGTTATTTCCCGATAATAAATAATCTGATTACTTCGGTATTATTTTATATTTGAAAACCTCGGTTTCGATGCCTTTGCCGTCTTTTGTTTTGCATACGAACTCCCAGTTTCGTTTTTGATAATATCCGGCAGTGTGTTCCGTTCGTAAATATATAATATCATAGCCTAATTCCGCCGCCTTGTTGATTATCGAAGTTACTAATATCGCTCCGATTCCTTGACTGCGATAATTTCGCTTGACATATAAGGCAGCCAGCCAAGGAGTTAGATCTCTTCGGGTATCCAAGTCGCCTTCAAATAACGACACTGTTCCGGTACACCACCCGTCTTTTAACGCAACTAAAGTAATGGGGAGTTGATCGTAATACCGTTTCCTGAAAAAGACCCGCATCTCTTCATACTTGACCGCTGATTTATCGGCAAATTCCTCATATATCCAACTTGAAACCGTCTCGAGATGTTCTGGGAAGTCAAGTAAATTTTTTACTATCAGGTTTTCCACATCAAATTCCTCCAGGATAATTCCAAAATGATTAAGCCATCGTTACTGAGATAATTCCATAAATCTATTGCTATTCCTTTATGAAGAGAGTTTTTTATAAGACTGCTTTTCTTAACCAAAATCAGTGCGAATATGTATATATAATCCTGGTTGCCGATATAAATAAATATAGATCTGTTCTTGAAGTGAACCAACCAAAACAGGAGATTGTCTAAGAGAGCAGTCTCCTGTTTTTATCCAAAATTTGACTACGTAAACATTTACAAATTATCAACATAACTGATATAGTAGCGATATTATTGCAAATAATCATTACCATAATTAGATAACATAACAAAAAAATAATATAAACGTTTACATTAATTAATAGGTATTGATTTGACAATCTCAGACAAGTATTGCCGGTATATTTTCGGCTGGTTGGATTTACGACATTTGAATGAGTTACTTTTAGATTAAAACATCTCGATGCCGTGATATTACCGGCAATATTTCGAATGTGGAATGAATATATTTTTAAATACGGGCGATAAACAATCTAAAAAGGGGATAATTTAATGTTATTCGGTGATATTTTATGAAAATGTTTTCGCCAACCTAATTTGAACATTGACAAGTTACCCGAAATTTAATATAATTATATTCTATAAAAACGTTTACATATTTTATCGATTTTGGGATCGGTGGTTTCTTTTGTAGGGAAGGGGGGATTTCGGAAAAATAACCCGTTTTTTGTTTTATATCGAAGAAGGGGAGGAGAAAGTTACTAAATGAAAAAAGCGAGATTATTAAAAGTTTTACTGGGCGTTGTTTTGATCTTGTCGCTCGTCATGCCGTTAACCGGTGTTTTCGCGGTGTTAAATCCAACAGAGGAACAGCAAATCACCAATTTGATGAACCAAATGAGCTTAACTGAAAAACGGCAACAATGCACCGACAGCGGCACCGGTTGGAGCACTTACTCCAATACCCGCTTGGGTATTCCGGAGTTTGTTTTCAAGGATGGCCCGCATGGAACCCGGGGCGGCACTCAGTGGCCTTGTTTGTCGGGAACGGCTTGTACTTGGGACCCGGCTTTGGTTGAAACTTACGGAGTGGCTTTAGGTAAAGAATTCCGACAAGTCGGCGGTAATGTTGCCTTGGGGCCGATGGTCAATATTGTTCGTGACGGCCGTTGGGGACGGGCCTCGGAGACCTATAGCGAGGATCCGTATTTGACCTATAAGTTGGGCGCCGCTCAAGTCAGAGGCATGCAAACGGATAAACTGGTTTGTTGCGTAAAACATTATGCCTGCAATAACATTGAAACCGGCCGCGGCAACCTTCCGGTACAGGTCCCGGAACGAACCTTGCGTGAGATCTATACATACGCTTTCCGGAAAATTGTACAGGAAAGCAATCCTTTGTCGATAATGGCCGCATATAATCAGATAAACGGATCTGCCTGTACCGCCAATTATCATGTGCTGACCGAAATGCTTAAAAATCAATTCGGATTTGAGGGTTTTGTACTTTCCGACTGGGGCGCGGTTTACAATAACACTGACGCCGCCAATGGCGGGACCGATGTTAAAATGCCCGGTTCATGGGACTTAAACGTTTCTACAAGTGTCTTGGATGACAAGGTGCGGCGGGTACTGCGCGCTAAAATCCGGGCCGGCATGCTTCAATCAGGATATACGATCACCGCTTATCCCGGTTCGGCCAACTCGGCGAATGCCCTTGCCATCGCGAACCAAATGGCTCATGAAGTAATTGTGCTGGCTAAAAACACCAACAATGTTTTGCCCCTGAATAAAAACCTAACTCAAAGAATTGCCGTGATTGGCCCATATGCCGGCGCTCCAAGATACGGCTGCATCGGCAGCGGCTATATGACGCCGTCCATGCAATGTATCTCTCCATTGCAAGCGATTCAGAACAAAGTGGCCGGCACCGGCACCACGATTGTAACCAATACCACCGATTACGCCAGTATGGATGCGGTTATCGTATTTGTGGGAATTAACGATGAAGGCGAAGGCTTTGACCGGACCAATCTGGATTTGCTTAATGGCCAGAATGAATTAGTGGCCCAGGTATTGGCGGCTAAACCCACCAAGACAATCGTGGTCTATACCGGCGGCAGTTTTTGCGTTTCCGGAAGCTGGTCTCAGGCGCCGGGCGTGGTTATCGCTTTCTATCCCGGACAGTATCAAAGTGACGCCATTGCCGATGTGCTGTTCGGCGATTATAATCCGGGCGGCAAACTGGCGGTGACCTTCCCCATGAATGCCTCTCAGGTGCCGCCGTTTACCGGTGTAACCCAATATGAAAATCCGGGAGAGGGCCGCGGTTATTTCTATTATGATAAACACAACTTGACTCCGTTATTCCCATTCGGACACGGAATTAGTTACACCACATTCGCATACAGCAATCTGCGGATTACTCCCGGAACCATGAATCCCGGCGGCACCGTAACCGTCATGGCCGATGTTAGAAACACCGGCGCGCGCGCGGGTGACGAAGTCGTGCAATTGTACGTCCAAGACCCGGTGGCCGGCGTGGACCGGCGCGTCAAGGACCTGCGGGGTTTCCAACGGATTACGCTTAATCCGAATGAAACCAAGACCGTATCATTGACATTGAATGAAGACGATTTGGCGTACTGGGATGATGCCGGCTCCAGATGGTATGCGGAACCGGGACAATTTAACGTATTAATCGGCTCCTCTTCCAGGGATATCCGGTTGACTGGCAGTTTCCAATATAACAGCAATGGGACACCGCTTCCGACCGCAACTCCTACTCCAACCCAACCGCCGGGACCGACTCCGACTCCGACGCCTCCGCCCGCCGGTAAAGTATTACCGGGCATGATCGAGGCCGAGAGTTACGACGCGATGTCCGGAGTTCAAACCGAAGCCACCAGCGATACCGGCGGCGGCTTGAATGTCGGCTGGATCGACCTCAACGATTGGATGGACTATAATGTCAATGTTCAAACAGCCGGATCGTACCGGATCGATTACCGAGTCGCTAGCCCCAATGCAACCGGCATGGTTGACTTCAGAGTGAACAACGCCACGCTGGCATCCACTACAATTCCCAACACCGGCGGCTGGCAGGTATGGACCACCGTTTCGGCCAACGTTACTTTAAATGCCGGGGCTCAAACCATCCGGTTATTCACCAGCGGCGGTGGCTGGAATCTCAACTGGTTCCAGGGTACCGCTATTGGAGGCCCCACCGCAACACCAACGCCGACACCTCCGGGACCGACCGCGACTCCAACGCCTCCGCCGGCCACCGCGACCCCAACCCCGACCCCTGGTGGAAGCGATGTTTTAGCAACCATAGCATCGTCAACCGCGTCGTCGTCAATAACACCGGCTGATAATTCTCGCGACGGCAATACCGGAACCAGGTGGGAGAGCACCCAGGGTGTCGATCCCCAATGGATTTATTGGGATCTCGGCAGCAATAAGAGTTTGTCAAGAATTGTCATTGACTGGGAAACTGCCAGCGCCGCTAATTATACCATTCAGGGCTCAACCAATGCGACCAACTGGACGACTCTGGCGACTGTCAATAACTCAAGCTCTGTTAATCATAATATAATCACTACTAATATCAGCGGCTCTTACCGGTACGTAAGGATGTACGGAACGACGCGGACAACCGGCTGGGGTTATTCCATCTGGGAAACCTATATCTATGTATTGAACGGAGCTACTCCAACGCCAACTCCGACTCCGCCGCCGGCAACCGCGACCCCGACTCCGACGCCGACCGTAGGACCCACGTCAACCCCGACCCCGACGGCGCCTCCGGGAGGAACGCTGTTGTCACAAGGTAGGACGGCTACCGCCACTACTTACCAAGCCGGTACTCAAGTAGCCAACGGTACCGATGCGTGTTCCAGCACCAGATGGGCGGCATACAGGGCGTCGTTCGCGGA